>DATAIE010000112.1:0-5046 GCA_036262875.1 Verrucomicrobiales bacterium | reverse complement strand
GCGATCCCCGCTGTCATTCCCCAAAGCCCGGCCCCGTTCGCGAGGCCGGGCTTTTATTTTCGAAGAGGGACAAACCGGGAATCGACCTTGATTTCCCGCCCGCACCCGGGAGACTGCGCGCCCCTTTTCTCACCCCATCCTCTCATGCCCGATCCGAAGAAACTCAAACTCGGCCTGCCCAGCGGCAGCCTTCAGGAACCGACGCTCGCCCTTTTGGAGCGCGCCGGCTTCAGCATTCAGGGCGCGAGCCGCAGCTACCGCCCGGCCGTGGACGATACCGAACTCGAAGTGCGTTTGCTGAGGGCTCAGGAGATCGGGCGTTACGTGGATCACGGATTCCTCGATGCGGGTATTACCGGCCGGGACTGGGTGATCGAGAATGGAGCGGATGTGGAGTATGTCTGTGAACTTCCTTATTCCCGCTCCACTGCGAAACCCACCCGGTGGGTGCTGGTGGTGCCGGAGGACTCCCCCGTTCAGACCGTGAAGGATCTGGAGGGAAAGCGCATTGCCACAGAGGCCGTGGGACTGACGCAACACTATCTGAAAGAGCGGGGCGTGACGGCGGAGGTCGAGTTTTCCTGGGGTGCCACGGAGGTCAAGGTGCCGGAACTCGTTGATGCCATCGTGGACATTACAGAGACCGGAGCCTCCCTGCGTGCGAACAAGCTGCGCATCGTGGAAACACTGATGGAAAGCTACCCCCAGTTCATCGCCAGCCGCGCCGCCATGGCCGATGCCTGGAAGAGCGCCAAAATCCGGCGCATGGCCCTCCTCATCAAGGGGGCCCTCGATGCCCGGGGGAAGGTCGGCCTTAAAATGAATCTTCCGAAAGCGCGACTCCAGCAACTGGTGGACTCGCTGCCCAGTCTGCGCCGGCCCACCATCGCACCCCTGACGGACGAGGACTGGCTCAGTGTGGAGACGGTCATCGATGAGAGCGTGGTCCGGGAGATCATCCCGCAGCTCAAGGAGCTCGGAGCGGAGGGCATCATCGAATACGCGCTGAACAAACTGGTTCATTAGCCATGCGTCTGTTCCTCCTCTCCGGTGAACGCAGCGGCGACCGCCACGGCGCCGGCGTCATGGAGGAACTCCGCGCACGTGTTCCCGGCATCGAATTCCACGGCCTCGGAGGCGCGGAAATGCACGCGCTCTGTCCTGACATCCCGGACTGGGTGGAGGAGGCGGGAGTCGTGGGACTGGTGGAGGTGCTGAAAAAGTACGGCTGGTTTCGCCGGAAGTTTGCAGAAACTCTTCAGCGGATCGAGACGCTGAAACCGGATGCCGTGGTGCTGATCGACTATCCCGGCTTCAATCTGCGGATCGCGAAAACCCTGCGTCAGCGCGGATTCAGGGGAAAGATCATCTACTACATCAGTCCCCAGGTCTGGGCATGGCATCGCGGGCGCATTCCGAAGATGGGCCACTGGCTGGATTTGATGATCTGTATCTTTCCGTTTGAGAAAGAGCTCTACGAAAGCTCCGGCCTGCACACGGTTTTCGGCGGCCATCCGCTCGTGGAGTATCACCGGTCCCGCAGGCTCGCGATACCGCGGGAACCCGGATTGATAGGGCTTTTCCCCGGCAGCCGCCGCCGCGAGATTGCCAAACACTTTCCCGCCCTTCTCGATGCCGCGCAGCGGATGAAGATCGAGCGGCCCGCGCTGAAGTTCGTGGCCAGTGCCGCATCGGAAAAGCTCGCCGCCACCATGCGCGGGATGCTTGCGGAGAACCCGGTCGCAGATTTGACGATCGAAACCGGCACGGTTCACACCCTGATGCAGAAGGTCGCCTGCGGAGCCGTCGCCAGCGGCACGGCCACGCTGGAAGCCGCCATACACGAACTGCCCTACTGCCTGATCTACAAGGTTAGTCCCGGGACGTATCTGGCGGCGCGCATGCTCATGCGTGTGCCTTATCTGGGCATCGTGAATATCCTCGCGGGGAAGGAACTTGTGAAGGAACTCCTGCAGGGAGACTGCACAGGGAAAAAGATCGCCGCCGAACTCCTGCGACTCAGCGACGACAGCCGCGCGCGCGCTGCACTGACGGACGAGTTGAGGGAGATTGTGAACACACTGGCCGGCGAGGGAGCCTATGGCCGCGCAGCGGAGGCGATCCTGACAGCGGTCAACGGTGCCAAATGAGATTTCCGGAATGACCCCGGCATGGACTTGCGATTCATAGCCGCCGAAGGCTCTGGACTGCTGCAAGAATTGCAGCTTTGCAGAATGACGTGCGTGGAGCAGGTCGCTTTTCCCGGGAGGAAATTCTGCGTTTTCCCGGCGGAGAGCATTGCGCAGGAGCCGGACATGTTTTCAATGAGTGAGCGCGTTCTCCGCAGAGCTGCAATCCTTGCAGCCCTCCGAGCCTTCGGCGGCTATGGATCGCAAGTCTTTCCAAATGCGGCCAGCCCAAAGTGGTGCAGGTTTTCCCTCCGGGTAACCTGCATCCCCGGAGCGTGAAGAAGGCTGATGAATTCCAGACCTCTCCCTTATGACTGGTAACATGATAGAAACCGTTCTAATCGGAACTCAGCGCATCCCACCCTTCGGGCATTTTCAGCCCCATCTCCGCCATCTCCTGTTCGGCGCGCAGGCGGCGGTCCATGCGCCACTGAGTGTATTTTTGCTGCTGTTCCGGCCGCAGGACGGCCATGATGGCGCTGTCGCGATCCGTTGCTGAACCGGAGGCACCGGCGGAAACCCCCTCGATTTGCATTTGCGGATCGAAGTCCCGCGAACTCTGCGCCATGATGGAAAACACCTGGTCTTTCTGCGTTTCATCGAGCCCGACGGTGCCGTTGAGCCGCTCCACTTTCCAGTCGGCCTCATGTTGCACGCGCTCCGCACGTTCGGTGAGGCGGTCCTTCTTGAACGATTCCAGGGCCGGCCCCTGCAACTGCGTTTCCATGAAGGAGTCCAGACCGTCATCCATGCGCGTCTGCTGTGAGGCTTTTGCCAAATCGTCGAGACGGGTGCCATCGGCCAGGGCCAGGGCTTTGAAGGCTTCTGCATTGCGCTCCGAGCGCTCTTTCAGCCACTGCTGCAGTGCTTCCTGCTGTGTGCTGTCGAGATGATACTTCCGGCTCAGAGTGCCGGCGAGTTGCTCCAGGTTGCGCCGTTCGCCTCTGCGGCGGACATTGTCAAAAATCGGGGCCAGTTCACGCATCATCGGCTTTAGCGCGTGATAGGCGCGATTCAGGTCCATGGGCCGCCCCGCCTTCAAATCATCCAAAGCCGCGCGAATGCCGTCCTTTAGCGAGCCCCCGGAGTCTTCGCGGGGACGCGCCTGTGCGGGATCGATCTTTGCCAGGCGCAGCCGGGTTTCCCGGAGTTCGTTTTCGAGCGACAGAATACGTTCCTCCGGTGTGCCCTCTGCGGGCAGGATGCTGCCCCGGATGAGGAACACTCCGGCCCCTCCAATAACGAGGCCCGTGAGAATCAGAAGAGCATTGCGCATAAGAATCGGAAAATCCGCCCGCATCCTCCGCGGAAAACGGTTTTTGTCCACCTGTCGCGAGGGTTCGCTTTCCGGATTTGAGGCAATATCCCTATTGTCGGCCTGCTGCGTATGGTCCAACAGGGCGTCAATTCCCGAATGACAGAAGCACTGCCCGCTATCGATATCCGCGAGCTTCGCGTGGACTACGGGAATTTCGTCGCGGTAAACGACCTCACCATGTCGGTGCCGCAGGGAGAAGTGTTTGGCCTCGTGGGTCCTAACGGGGCAGGGAAGACGAGCACGTTTCGGGTGCTCGCCACTCTCCAGACGCCCACTTACGGTTCGGTGAAAGTCGCTGGCATCGATATCTTTGAAGCGCCGGAGGAGGCACGCCGCATCCTCGGCTACATGCCGGACCTCGCGCCGGTGCCGTCGGATATGAAGGCGTGGGAATTTCTCGATCTCTCGTGTGAATCGTTTCTCGGCGGCACCGCAGTGGAGCGACGCGTGCGCTGGGAGGAATGTTTGGAGGCCGTCCAACTGGCGGACCGCCGTGACGCGATGTGTAAATCGCTGTCCCGCGGGCAAACGCAGCGGCTCGTGCTCGCGCGCACGCTGCTGCACCGTCCGAAAGTGATGGTGCTCGATGAGCCCGCCAGCGGCATGGACCCGCTGTCCCGCCGCAATCTCCGCCTCACTCTGCGCCGCCTCGCTGCGGAGGGTTCCACCATCTTTGTGAGTTCGCATATTCTGGGGGAACTCGCGGAATTGTGCACGTCTCTGTGCGTGATGAATCGCGGCACGCTGCTCTCGTCCGGCACGGCGGATGAAGTGAGGGCTGCGCTGGGGCGTTCGGAACGCAGTCTTTCCATCGCCGTGCTCAGCCGGCGGGAGGAGGCGTCGGAATGGCTGCGTTCGCAGGCGCACGTCAGCGGCGTGGAAAACCACGGCGAGCGCATCACGCTTTCCTTCAGCGGATCACAGGACGATCAGGCGACCCTCGTGGAGGGACTCTTTACGAACGGATTCCGCGTTAGTGTATGTGAGGAGCGCAAGACGAGCTTTGAAGACATTCTCATCACCGTAGCCGAAGAAAACGCATGAGCCCCGTCCCCTCCTCCGGCCCGGCGCCCGCATGGTGTCTGTGGCGAAACCCCATCCTGCGGCGCTACCTGCGCACCCGGCTGCGCCCGCGGGGGCTCGGAGCGTCGCTCATCGTCGTCCTCGTGGTGGCGGGTTTCATTTTTGCGTTTTGCCGCATCATGGGAATCAAGCAGATGGAAATGGCCACTCGCTACATGGAGCATAAGCCCGGTGTGAGCATGCTGATCCCCTCCATGGCGGACATCGAGCGCTACTGCCTGCTGCCGCTCATGGCTTTGCAGGCCTTCATTCTGTTCATCGGCGGCACAGGCCAGGTCGCCGGCGGGATGACCTCGGAGGCGGACGAGGGCACCATGGACTACATGCGGCTCTCCCCCATGACGCCGCTGGCCAAGGTGCTCGGGTATCTCTTTGGTCTGCCTGTGCGCGAGTGGGTGATGTTTGCCTCCACTCTTCCGTTTACCGCGTGGGGGCTTTGGAAAGGGGAAGTGCCGG
>DATAIE010000111.1:0-6916 GCA_036262875.1 Verrucomicrobiales bacterium | reverse complement strand
AATGGAGCACCCGGGACTTTCCGGCTGCTCTCGCGTGGGCGAAGGAATTGAGTGATCCCGCTGAGAAAAAGGCCGCTTTCACCGCCATGAGCAATATGGCGGGTGAGTTGCCGCCGGCCCGGCGCCGGGCATTGGTCGCGGAAGTCGGCGAGCATACTTCCAACGGCTTTCAAATCCTGTGGGGTCTCGATCAAAAGGAGGCGTTGAAAGGCTTTTCCATGCTGCCTCCGGACGAGCAGTCTGCCGCGTGGGGAAGCTTGTCCTCCGCGATCATCTATGCCTCACCTCAGGAGGCCTCGCGTCTCCCCATCCCTGACGAAATCACGGCGGGGGAGGTGGTCCCCGGCATCGCCGGCGCCTGGGCCAAAACGGACGCGGCCAAAGCGGCAACGTGGGTAAGGAGCCTCAAGGAGGAAGGGGATTCACAGAAACTGGCGGCACAGAATCTGATGGCGGTATGGAGCCGCAACGAACCGGAGGCCGCCGCCGCATGGACCAAATCCCTTCCGGACGGTCCTGCGAAAGATGCTGCCCTGGATCAACTCGCAGTCACCGCCTTCAAAACAGGAAACCGCGCGGAGGCACTGCAGTGGAGCCTTTCCCTGACCGATCCGCAGCGGAGGCAGGATTCCCTGCATGAACGCTATCGGGAGTGGGCGGAAATCGATCCCGCCGGAGCAAAGGCCGCCGTAGAAGCCCTGCCTTTTGATGCAGCCGGAAAAGAGGGCGTCATCAACAATGTGAAAGAGGCGGTGCTTGAGCAGGAGGAGGATGGCTCAGGACAATGAGGTTCCCGGCGTGACAAGATCAGTTTCCAGAATTCACTTCACAAAAACCCCATCCACATGAATACCGCCTCTACCCAAAACCCGCATTTTCAAGGCCTGCGCACCGTTCTCTATCATGCTCCGGACATTACCCGGACAAAGAACTGGTATGCCTCGGTGCTGGGGATCCAGCCCTATTTTGACCAGCCGTTTTACGTGGGGTTCAACGTGGGGGGATATGAACTCGGCCTCGATCCGGACACCTCAAACACACCCGGTGGCCCGGGCGGCGCCGTAGTCTACTGGGGAGTAGCCGATGCCGGCGCGTCGCTGCAGCGGCTTCTTTCGCTGGGTGCCACGGAGCGCACCGCCATTCAGGATGTGGGCGAGGGCATCAAGGTATGCACGGTGAACGACCCGTTCGGGAATGTTTTCGGCATCATCGAAAATCCCCACTTCGAACTGCCAGCCGCGTGAAGGTCAAAGCCTCTCCTTGATCGCCGCGGCCATGCCGGCGGTATTCACCAACTGGATACCGGCTCCCGCGGTGTGGATGTCCCCGGTGCGGTAGCCGTCGTCGATGGCTCTCCGCACGGCCTTTTCAATGGCGGCGGCGGCTTCTTCGAGGCCGAAGGAAAAACGGAGCATGAGTGCCGCAGACAGAATCTGAGCAATGGGGTTGGCGATTCCCTTGCCTGCGATGTCCGGCGCGCTCCCGCCGCTGGGTTCGTAAAGACCGAAATAAAGACCGCCCTCTTTTTGCCGGCCCAAAGACGCACTGGCAAGCATGCCAAGACTGCCCGCGATCATGGCCATTTCATCGCTGAGGATGTCGCCAAAGAGATTTTCCGCGAGCACGACATCGAACTCCTTTGGCCGGCGGATGAGCTGCATCGCCGCATTGTCCACGTAGAGGTGCGCGAGTTTGACGTCCGGATAATCTTTCGCAACCTCCTCCACCGTGGCGCGCCACAGCAGGCCGTTTTCCAAAACGTTGGCCTTGTCGATGCTCGTCACGAACTGGCGGCGGCCTTGCGCAGCCTTGAAGGCAACATGGGCGATGCGGACGATTTCGCTCTTTTTATAGACCATCGTATCGATGGCCGTCATCTCGCCATTCACTTCGCTGCGGCTCTTGGGCTGGCCGAAGTAGATACCGCCGGTGAGTTCGCGCACACAGAGCACATCGAAGCCGCCTTCGATCAGTTCGTTTTTCACCGGGCTCGCGTGAGTGAGGCTCGGAAAGCAGACGCTGGGGCGGAGATTGGCGAAGAGGCCAAAGTGCTTGCGCAGCGGCAGCAGAGCCCCCCGCTCCGGCTGTTCGTTGGGCGGGAGCTTCTCCCATTTCGGTCCGCCTACGGAGCCAAAGAGAATGGCGTCCGCGGCCTCACACGCGGCCACTGTCTCCGGAGGGAGTGCTTTGCCTTTGGCATCGATGGCCGCACCGCCGACAAGCTGGTGATCGAAGGCAAACGTGAGGCCGTGTTTGGCCCCCGCGGCTTCGACGACCTGAAGAGAGGCGTCCATGACTTCGGGACCGATGCCATCGCCCGGAAGGACGGCGACTTTGAGGGCGGAGGAATTGCTCATAAGAAAAAAGGGACGCCCCTAAAGCACGCCGGGACGCCCGGCGCAAGTCTGTGCTACCGCGTGCCGCCAAAGCCCGTTTTCAAAAGGACCGCACCCTGCTCGGTGCGGATCCCTCTCTCCCGGGCGGTAAGGCAGGCGGGCACGAGGAGGAAATCGCCGGCCCGGAGCGGAAGGCCTTCGAAGGTCGCCGTACCCTCCACCACTGTGAGAATAGAGAACTCGCCGGCCCGGCCCCATTTCAGAGAGGCGCTCTCACCGAGTTCCACGCACTCCACGATAAAGTGCGGGCAGTCCACCAGCACACTGCCGTCCGCCACGCCGAGGGCGGGGGCTGTATCAGTGAAGTCGATGCACTGCAACGATTCCTCCACATGGAGCGTGCGCGGTTTTCCATCCAGACCCACACGGTTCCAGTCGAAGACCCGATAGGTGGTGTCGCTGTTTTGCTGAATCTCGAAGATGACGAGCCCTGCACCGATGGCATGGAGCCGGCCGCTGGGCACAAAGATAAAGTCGCCGGCCTTCACCGGCAGCCGGTGAACAACCTCCTCCACCGTGCCATCTTTGATAGCGGCGGCGAAAGCCGCGCGATCCACACCGGACTTCACCCCCACATACAGAGCGGCATCCCTGTCCGCCTTCGCGATGAACCACATCTCCGTCTTTGGTTCCCCGTGGAGTTGCGCTGCAACGGCCGCCGGCGGATGCACCTGAATGCTGAGTTTATCCCGCGCATCGAGGATTTTCACCAGAAGAGGAAACCGCGGCGTGTCAGGAGCCGCAGCGCCGAAGACCTCCGCCCGGTGCTCCTCCCAAAGCGCATGCAAAGAAAGTCCCGTCAGGGGACCGCCCTCCACCACGCTTTGCTCGCCTTCACGATCCACCACTTCCCAGCTCTCACCTATCGGATCAGCGCCTTCCGGCAGGGAGCGGTGATAGACCGTCTCCAGTTCCCGTCCGCCCCAGACGCGCTCCATATAAAGAGGACGGAGGCGAAAGGGAGAGGTCAACGGATCAGGATTCATGACCTGTCGTCATGCAGGAAATGTTCCGGGGTGTCAACGCTCAGGAATCATCCTGCGGGGCCTGTAGCCTGAGCAACCTTTGGGCCCTAAGCGATCATTTCCGGCTGCCCGATGGGTGTTTTAAATACCTTAACCAAAATTCCCTGCGGGCATGGCTTGCATTCTCCGGCGGCAGTCGCTAATGCGGCAGGTCCTATGGCAGTCAGGAACAGTCCTTATAAGATCATCGATGGCGGCGTCGCTGCGCCGGAAGGCTTTGTGTGCAGTGCGGTGCAGTGCGGCATCAAGGATGCTGCGAAGATGCGACTCGACCTGGGACTGATTTATTCCAAAGTGCCGGCAGTGACTGCCGGAGCCTTCACGTCCAACAAGGTCAAAGCAGCGCCGGTGAAAGTTTGCCAGGCGCATCTGCGCTCGAACGATATCCGTGCGATCATTGTAAACAGCGGCAATGCCAATGCCTGCACGGGCCCCCGGGGCATCCGGGATGCGAAGGCGATGGCGGAGGCAACCGGCGCAGCTCTGGAACTGCGGCCCGCCCAGGTGCTGGTGGGCTCCACGGGAATCATCGGGCTGCCGATGCCCATGGAGCGGCTAACGCCGAAAATCCCGGATCTGGTGAAGGGGCTGAGCCGGAGCAACAATGATGCGATTTCACGGGCCATCATGACCAGTGACACCAGGCCAAAAACGATCAGCATCGAGGTGCCGCTGGGCAACAAAATGGTGCGCATCGGAGCCATCGCAAAAGGCGCGGGGATGATCTCGCCAAGCATGGGCACCATGCTTTGCTTCATCACCACGGACGCCGCGGTAGGGCTGGCGGAATTGAAAAAGTGTGTGAACCAGGCAGTGCAGGCGACCTTCAACCGTATTACGATCGACGGGGACACGAGCACCAACGATACGGTAGTCGTGATGGCCAACGGCGCGGCGGGCAATCGCCGGATCAAGTGCGGCAGCCCCCAGTGCGGTGCGTTTCACCACGCTCTGGAGTGGGTGATGCTCCAAATGGCAAAGGCCATCGTGGGAGACGGGGAGCGGGTAACGAAGTTTGTGGAGATCGAGGTAAAAGGGGCCGCCACCCACATGGATGCGAGGCGGGTGGCGGAAACGGTGGCGAATTCGCTGCTGGTGAAATGTTCGTGGAACGGAGGCGATGCCAACTGGGGCCGCGTGATGCACGCCATCGGCTACAGCCGGGCGCGGATCCGGGAGGAGCAGATCGACATTTTCTTTGATGGCCACGCGGCGGCGAGGAACGGCATCGCGGCGGGCACGCCGGTGGAGGTGCTGCGCAAAGCGGTGGCAAAAAAAGAATTTACGCTCACCATCGATCTCAATTGCGGTGAAGCCGCCTACAACGTTTATACCAGCGACATCTCCCAGGAATATGTGGACTTCAACCGCACCGAATACGCCGCACCGGTAAAAGGTTAGGCCTGCTGCTGGACCACTCTTCCGACCACCCTCCCACTCTACCATTCCCATGCACGACCCGCGTCTCGATCAACTTGCCCGCCAGCTCATCAAAAACTCTGTCTCCCTGAAGGCCGGAGAGAATATTCTGATCGATCTGTTCGACACGCCGCCGGAGATGGGGATCGCCCTCATCCGGGCCGCGCGGGCAGCGGGAGGCGTGCCCTGCGTTCAAACGCACGATGCCAAACTGGTGCGTGAAATGCAAATGGGGGCGACCGAGGCCCAGTACACAGAGTGGAGCGGAGCGCAGATGAATCTCATCAAGCGCATGCAGGCTTACATCGCGATCCGGGGCAGCCACAACATCACGGAAAGCTCTGACGTTCCCGCGGAGCGGATGAAGCTCGTCATGAGCAAAATGCGACCGGTGATGAATCACCGGGTGCAGAAAACGAAATGGTGCGTGCTCCGCTGGCCAAATGCATCGATGGCGCAGCAGTCGAGCATGAGCACTGAAGCCTTCGAGGACTTCTACTTCCGCGTGTGTCTGCTGGACTATGCCGCTCTCAAGCCCGGCATGAAGGCTCTGGAGAAACTGATGAACAAGACGAAGAAGGTGCACATTACGGGACCCGGCACGGACTTGCAGTTCAGCATCGAGGGCATCGAGTCCGAGGCCTGCGGCGGCGAAAAGAACATCCCGGACGGCGAGTGCTTCACCGCTCCCGTGAAGAACAGTGTGGAGGGAGTGGTCAGCTACAATGCGCCGTCCATTTACCAGGGGATCGCCTTCGACAACGTGAAGCTCGAATTCTCGAAGGGCAAAGTAGTCAACGCCACGGCAAACAACACGGCGGCCATCAACCGCATCCTCGATTCCGACGAGGGCGCGCGCTACATCGGGGAATTCGCCATCGGCTTCAATCGCGAGGTCCTCCATCCGATGCGGGACATTCTCTTTGATGAGAAGATCGCCGGCAGTTTCCATTTCACCCCGGGACAGGCCTACATCGGCAAGACGGACAACGGCAACCGCAGCCAGGTCCACTGGGATCTCGTCTGCATCCAGCGTCCGGACTACGGCGGCGGCGAAATCCGCTTCGACGGCAAGCTGATCCGCAAGGATGGCAAGTTTGTCATTCCGGAACTGAAGTCGTTGAATTGAGGTCGGCTGCGGTCAGGCCAGCAATTCCTCCAACCGGATGCTGACCTGCGGCAGCACCCCCGGCACCAGAACCCCATCCTTTTCCACCCGGCGGACGGACGCATACCCCGCCGGGCCCGGAAGGGTGTAGACATTCGCCGCGTTTTCGCCGGGAAGAATCATCCAGTATTCCTCCACGCCCGCAGCGGCGTAGATACCTGCTTTTTCCAGGTCACGGTCGAGTGAGTTTATCGAAACTTCAATGACAAGTGCAGCCGTGGACGGATGAGCCTGGGCGAACATCTCATCAGGTCCCCGGACCACTGCAATGTCGGGTTCCGGTTCAGAATCTCCGAACGTAATCGGTTGTTCCTGCCGAACCGAGAGTCCCGGCTGCAGAGCACTCCAAATTACTCTCAACAGTCTTTGGCAAATAATAAAATGGCGGGGAGACTTGGGCATTTTCGCAAAGACAAATCCCTGAATGAGTTCGGTTTTTTCCTGCACCATCCCCATTTCCCCAAGGGCATGGTACATCTCCACGGTCAGGGGAATGACCTGATCGCGCAGCGCAGGATGATCAAGGACGCTATGCATAAGTCTCAACAATAGCACCACGCGCCCTTGAGGCTAAGGGAAAAATTCTGCGCCTTGCGCCCGTCGCCCCGCCCGTTACCCTGACTTTCGGTTTTCCTCTTCTTTTCATCCTTCCATGCGCTGGCCCAACGAACGTGTCCTTGTCATTCCCCGCCCGCTTTTTGACTCCATCGGGGCCTTTGAGGGATTCACCGCGGAAGTGGACCGCTATCTCCCGGCCTTTTTGAATCCGGAGAACAACTATTTCCTCGCCCGGGACGATGCGGAGGAGGACCCCGGTCATAAACAGATCATTCCCTACGCGCTGTTCCACTGCAACGGGCGGTTCCTGCACTATGTGCGCGGAGGCAAAAGCGGGGAAAAACGGCTCG
>DATAIE010000110.1:0-10055 GCA_036262875.1 Verrucomicrobiales bacterium | reverse complement strand
GGTCCACAAGGATGAGGTCGAAGGCGGAGCCAAAATCGCTCGCCCGGCGCCACGCATCGATGGCATCCTGGCCATTGGCCGCGCAATGGACATCGTAGCCGTGAGCCGTGAGGACTTTTTGCAGCACTTCGCGAATGGGCTCGTCGTCGTCCATGAAAAGGACGCGCGGACGGCGTCCGGTGTGCCGGGGAGGAACCGGAATGGGAGGAAATGCGGAGTCCGGGAGTTCCGGCGTCCGCGGCGCGACACCACCGGCCAGACCCGGGTTTACCGGCAGCCACACGGAAACCGTGGAGCCCTGGCCCTGGACGGAGTCGAGTTCCATGTGTCCGCCGTGTGCCCTGACAATGGCGGCGGCATGCGCCAGGCCCATGCCTTCCCGCCCCTGACGGGTGGTGAACCACGGATCGAACACACGCGAGAGATGATCCGGGGCAACACCGTGTCCCTGATCGCGAATGCGCAGACGCACCGTGGAGGGCACACCGGTTTCCGGAGCGGTCTCGTAGACGTTTTGGGCATCCACAAAAACAGTGCCGCCCGCAGCCATGGCATCGGCAGCATTTTCAGCGAGGCGGCGCACCAGGTCCTCCAGGGCGGTCTCGTCGGCTTCCACGGGCCAAAGGTCCTCGGGCAGGTGGATGACGGGACGGCTCAGGGTATTGAGCAGAGTGAAGGGCACGGCTTTTTCCAGCAGCGGACGCAGATGGAGCGGACGCTTGCGCAGATCGCCGCCCTGCGGGGCGCGGGCCAGCCGGGAGAGACGGCGTCCGAGATTTTCGGCATTGTCGCAGGCCTGGGTGGCGCTCAGCAACAGCTCGCGTGTCTCCTGCCGCGGCGCGGGCTGGCTGGTGAGCAGTTCCAGATGGCCGCGCAGGGAGGTGAGGGCGTCGCCGAGCTCGCGGGCGGTGCCCGCCATTACCCGGGAGGCAGTGTCCATCCGCGCCTCGTGAAGACGGCGGGATTCACGGCCTTTGAGCAGAGTGACATCGTGAAACTTCAGCAAGAGCGCCTGCCCGGGCGTCCACGGAATGCGGGTGATCAACACATCCAGCCAGCAAAAGGTGGAATCCGGCCGCCGGTGGCGCACCTCCGGAATGTTCATGGTGTCGGACACCCCCAGCACCCGCGGATCGTAGTCGTCGCGGTCGAAGAGATCCGGCATGACCAGCGAGAGATAGCGGTGCTGCATTTCCGTGCGGGCAAAACCCAGCACCGTCTCCGAGGCGGCATTCGCTTCCACGATAAGGCCGTCCCGCGCGGACACCACCAGCGCGG
Source organism: Verrucomicrobiales bacterium (assembly GCA_036262875.1). Taxonomy (GTDB): domain Bacteria; phylum Verrucomicrobiota; class Verrucomicrobiia; order Verrucomicrobiales; family V1-33; genus V1-33. The sequence continues at coordinate 8,777 of DATAIE010000110.1, read as the reverse complement.
CCTCCGGGGAACGGTGGAAAATTTCCTCATACCGGCGCGAATGACGCACGGCGTCGATGTCGGCCCGCTCCCGGTCCCGGCGGCGCAGGAGGGAGTGCTCGGCAATGGCCAGCCGGGCCGCAGAAATGCTCTCTCCTCCGCGGGAGGGATCGCAGATGAAATCATCGAACCCGCGTTTCACCCACGCGTCCACCCGGGCGGGTGGTTCCTCGCCATCCGTAACCGCCACGATGTGGCACTGGCCGGGAAGCAGACGCGCCGCCCGCAGGAGGTCCGCCGCTTCGGGAGCGGTCGCATGATTGAGCCGCAGCAGCAGGCAATCCACGGGGGTGGCCTTGATCACCTCCGCCGCCTCGAGAAAGGAGGCGCAGTGCGCCGCCTCATGCCCCCGCCCCGCCACCAGCGAGAGCAGTGCGACCGCGGACACCGGATTCGGATCGACAACCAGCGAACGCATCAACTGCACCGGGGCGGCAGAGGTGAGTGCCGGGAGAATGGACGGTGCAGTAAGATCCTCGGGGTTGTGGCTAAGCACGGTTGCGGACGCGGGAAAAGTTGAGGGAAGATGAAGCAATGGTGATTATAGCAGCCCTAGCCGCAGTGATAAAGGGATTTCAGGTATCGTTTTGACTGGGTTCCGGAATCGTTATGGATTGTATGATTGGCCTTTGTAATTGTGGAGAAAAGGGGTCCGGAAACAGGTAAGTGGCGAAAAGGCAGGCCGTATGATACGGGTGGTCCACGCTTCTCCAATGCCAGCCCTGCCCCTCATCTCCCTTCCCTTCCGTGGATGTCTCCTCGCGTTCCTTGCGGCCATGCCCCTGGGAGCGCGGGCGGCGGTGGATTTTAACAGGGACGTTCGTCCGCTGCTGTCGGACAATTGTTTTGCCTGTCACGGCCCGGACGCCGCAAAGCAGAAGGCGAATCTCCGCCTGGACCTCCGCAGCGGGGCCCTGGCACCGGCAAAGTCGGGAGCGGTCGCCATCGTGCCGGGCAAACCGGACGAGAGCGAACTGATCAAACGCCTCTACTCGAAAGACGAAGACGAGCGGATGCCACCCGTGGAAACGCACAAAACGCTCACGGAAGCACAGAAAACCACCCTGAGAACATGGATCGCGGAAGGCGCGGAATACAAAGGGCACTGGGCTTTTATCCCGCCTGTGCGTCCGGCGGTGCCGGGAGACGGGAGCATACCGCCCATCGATGCCTTTATCCGCGACCGCCTCTCCCGCGAGGGACTGACGGGACAGCCCGAAGCATCGAAAGAAACGCTCATTCGCCGCGCCTCGCTCGACCTGACCGGCCTCCCGCCCTCCGTCGCGGAGGTGGATGCTTTTTTAGCGGATACATCGCCACAGGCCTTTGAAAAAGTGGTGGACCGGCTGCTGGCTTCGCCCCGCTACGGTGAACACTTGGCCGCACCGTGGCTCGACCTTGCCCGCTACGCGGACAGCAACGGATTTCAAACAGACAGCAGCCGGGAGCAGTCGGTTTGGCGCGACTGGGTGATCAACGCCTTCAATGCGAACAAACCGTTCGACCAATTCACCATCGAGCAACTGGCGGGCGATTTGCTGCCTGAGGCCACACGCGACCAGATCATCGCCACGGGCTTCAACCGCAATCACCGGCTCAACGGCGAAGGCGGACGCATCGTCGAGGAATGGCTGGCCGAGACGGTGATCGACCGGGTGGAAACCACGAGTCTCACGTGGATGGCGCTCACGGTGAACTGCTGCCGGTGCCACGATCATAAATACGATCCGATATCGCAGCGGGAATTTTATCAGTTGTTCGCCTACTTCAATTCCAATGATGAATCGGGAGTCCTCGACAGCGAGGGAGGCAATCGCGGTGGTGGAAACTCCCGTCCCGTACTGCCCGTGCCAGCGCCGGACCAGGAGAAGAAGTTCGCGGAATTGCAGGCGGCCGTGAAGGACGCCGGGCAGCGGGTGGCGGCGGCGGAGAAGGAACTGCCCGCTCTTCAGGCGGCATGGGAGCCAAAATTCCGGGAGGAAATGAAATCGGAGCACCAGGCGTGGACGCCCGTCGTTCCCGTCTCCGTCAAGAGCACCGGGGGTGCCGTCTTCACCAAACAGGCGGATGACACCTGGCTGGCAAGCGGGACGAATCCGGCGTTCGACAGCTATGAAATCACCGCGCCCCTCGCACCCGGGACTTTCACGGGTGTGCTCGTGAACGCGCTGCCGGACCCCTCCCTGCCGGCGCAGAGTCTCGGACGTTATCCTAACGGAAATTTTGTCCTGACGGATATCGATGCTGAAATCACCGCGCCAGGCCTGGCGGCACCCGTCACCGCGCAGTTCACCCGTGCGGAGGCGGACTTTGAGCAAAAGGGCTGGGAGGTCAGTTTCATCGTGAAGGACAAGCCGAAAAGGGGGAAAGGCGCGAAGAACAATAAAGGCTGGGCCGTGGACGGCCCCACGCGCAAGGAACCGCGCACGGCTTTGTTTGGCTGTGCTCCGGTGACAGTGCCGCCGGGGGCCACCATCCGGATTACCCTGCGTCACGATGCCCTGCCGCAGCATAACATGGGACGCTTCCGTCTCAGCACCACTTCCCTGCCGCCGGCGATGGTGAAGCTCAAAGGCGGCTCGGTGCCCGCCTCCATCCTAACCACTCTCGACACGGAGCCTGCAAAGCGCTCTGCGGCGCAACAGACTGCCCTCGCAAAATTCTTCCGCGAGAATTCCGACAACCCTGCAAAGAAAGCGGAACTCGATGCCGCCGTCGCCAAAAAGGCGCTCGATGATTTTGACGACACCATGCCGGGAGTCATGGTGATGAAGGAAGCCGCCAAACCGCGGGACGCTTTCATTTTGAAACGCGGAGAATACGACAAACCCGGCGACAAAGTGGTGCGGGCACTGCCCGCTGTCCTTCCGCCCCTCCCCGCCGGAGCCCCTAACAACCGTTTGGGACTTGCGCAGTGGCTCGTATCCGGACAGCACCCGCTGACTGCGCGAGTGTGGGTGAACCGCCAGTGGGAAAAGTTCTTCGGCACCGGGCTCGTGAAGACCTCGGAGAATCTAGGATCGCAGTCGGAGTGGCCCAGCCATCCGGAACTGCTGGACTGGCTGGCGACGGAGTTTGTGCGTTTGAAATGGGACATGAAGGCGATGCAGAAACTCATCGTCATGAGCGCCGCCTACCGTCAGTCCTCGAAGGTCACGCCCCAGTTGCTGGAGCGCGATCCTGACAACCGGCTGCTGGCCCGCGGGCCGCGGTTTCGACTGAGCGCGGAGGAAGTGAGAGACCAGGCGCTCGCAGTGAGCGGCCTGCTCGTGGAAAAGACCGGCGGCCCCAGTGTGCGCCCCTACATGCCGCAGGGCGTGTGGGATGAAACCAGCGTCTACGGCAACCTCCGCAACTACAAGCCGGACAAAGGCGAAGGCCTCTATCGCCGGACGCTCTACACCATCTGGAAGCGCACTGCCGCACCGCCCACCATGCTCCTCTTTGACTCACCGAGCCGGGAGATCTGCACCGTGAAGCGCTCGCGCACGAACACTCCGCTGCAGGCTCTCGCGCTTCTCAATGAGATCACTTATGTGGAAGCCGCCCGCCACCTCGCAGAGCGCATGATCCAGGAAGGGGGCGCCACAACCGCCGATCGCATCACCTGGGCCTTCCGCCGCCTCACCGCCCGGAAGCCCAGTGCAGAGGAACTCACCGTCCTGACAGCCCGCTACGACTCGCGTTTTGCCCGTTACAAAGCCGATCCCGCCTCCGCCAAAAAACTCATCACCCAGGGCTCCGCCGCACCGGCCTCCAACCTTGATCCCGCCGAACTCGCCGCCACCACCATCACCGCCAACGTCCTCCTCAACCTGGACGAAGCCGTGACCCGTGAGTAATCTTTCAATATAGGGGAAGCGTAAAAAAGTGGGGCAGGTTTTGCCTCCGGCTAACCTGCATAACGGTGCGCATGCCGCCCGGCTTACGATCTCCAGGGTCGAATCTGTCCCGGCGTATCCTCTGGCCTCACGGCATCTCCGTGGTAAGAGTGACAGGTCGCCGCCCGTTCCAGTAGTGATCGGAAGATCTCCATTCTCCACACGACTTATCCCCGTGACTAAACTCCCCCTCCTTTTTCTTTTCGCCTCCAGTCCTCTCATGGCGCAGCTTCCCGCGGACCATGCGGAGCGCATGACCAGGGGCTTGGGGATGTTCAAGGAAGTGGGTGGACTGCTCAAGGAGCACTGCATCCGCTGCCACGGCGGGGAAAAGACGAAGGCGGACTTTGATCTCGCCACGCGCGAGGGGTTGCTGACCGGTGGAAAGGATGGCGTGGCGGTGGTTCCGTTCCACGCAGCGGACAGCAAATTGATGAAACTCATCCGGCACGAGGCGGAGCCGGAGATGCCTGACAAGAAGCCAAAACTGCCGGATGAGGCAATCGCAAAGATCGCCGCGTGGATCGATCACGGTGCCCCTTACGAAGCCCCCCTTGTTAGCGGAAAAGCGCCACCACGGGACAAATCGAAGGTCTCCGCGGAGGATCGGAAGTGGTGGTCGTTTCAACCCCTCGCGAAGGTTTCCGTGCCCGCCGGAGCCGCGAATCCCGTGGATGCTTTTTTGCTCGCGAAGGCCGCTGATAAGAAACTTTCACTGAATCCGCCGGCGGAGGCGCGCACACTCGTCCGCCGTGCTTATCTGGATGCGCTCGGACTTCCGCCGTCGCCGGAGGAGACGGAGGCATTCGTTGCACAATACAATGCTGATCCCCAAACGGCTGTCGCTTCCCTGACAGACAAACTGCTGTCCTCGCCGCAGTTTGGGGAGCGGTGGGCGCGCCACTGGCTGGATGTGGCGCGGTTCGCTGAGAGTTCCGGGTTCGAGCATGACTACGACCGCCCTAACGCATGGTATTTCCGGGACTTTGTGATCCGGGCGCTGAACAGCGATATGCCGTTTGATCAGTTCGTGGACTGGCAAATCGCCGGAGATGAATTTGCACCGGGTAATGCCGAAGCGATGATGGCCACCGGGTTCCTGGGCGCGGGAGTCTTTCCCACGCAAATCACCGCCAACGAGGTGGAGCGCGTTCGTTACGATGCCATGGATGACATGCTGGCGACGACCGGCTCAGCCATGCTGGGACTCACCATTGGCTGCGCGCGCTGCCATGATCACAAATACGATCCGATCCCCACTCAGGACTACTACCGGCTGCTCTCGACTTTCACCACCACCGTCCGCAGCAATGTCGATCTCGATGTGGATCCGCAACGCACTGCGGAAGCACTCGCAGGTTTCAAGAACGAGCACGGGAAATTGACGGCAGAACTGGCCGCGTGGGAATCGACGGCCCTGCGTCCGAAGTTCGATGAGTGGCTGCGTTCCAATCCGAAGCTCCTCAGCACCACCGCCTGGACGCTTTGCGCCGGAACGATCACGTCCAAAGGAGGCGCGGTCTTCAAGCCAATGGCGGACGGCTCGTGGCTGGCGGAAGGCCCCAACGCCGCAGCGGATACTTATACCATTTCCATCAACGCACCCGCGCCGGCAACAGCATTGAAACTGGAGGCCCTCGCTGATCCCTCCATGAAGCGTCAGGGTCCTGGACGCGCGGAGAACGGGAACTTCGCCCTGAGCCGCATCCGTGTTAGCGCGGAGCCGGCGGGCGGGGGTCAACCACGCGAGGTAAAACTGCAGCCCGGCGAATTCACCCATCAGCAAAATGCGAATCACCTGTCCGTAGCCAGTTCACTGGATGATGCTCCCTCCAGCGGCTGGGCTGTGGATGGACAAATCGGCAAAGACCACGCGGCCATCTTTACCTTCGCAGAACCGGTGCCCGCCGGAACGAAGCTCACCGTCACGCTGGAGTTTGCCGTCAATACCAGTCATAACATTGGCCGTCCGCGCTTGTCCCTGTGCACGGGCGGCCCTCCGGCGCTCAAAGCCCCTGTCATTCCGGCGGAAGTCTCCGCGCTGGCTTCGAAGCTGAATTCTTTGACCGCAGGCGAACAGGATACGGTCTTCGCATGGTGGAAACATCAGGACGCCGCCTGGATGGAGCGTGACCGGAAACTTCAGGAGCACGCCAAAACCGCGCCCAAAACACAAAAGCCGGTGCTCGTTTGTGTGGAAGGCTATGAACCTCTGGTCATGCACTCGCAGGGCCCGCCGTTCCTCAAGGAGACACACATCCTGAAACGCGGCGACGCCAATCAGAAAGCATCCGTCGCGACGCAGAGCTTCCTGCAGGTGCTCATGGCTGACGCAGACGAAAAGCGCTGGCAGTGGACGCCTCCCTCCGGCGCTAAATCGTCAGGGCACCGGCGCAGCCTGGCAAACTGGATGACGGACGTGGAGCACGGCGCGGGCGCGCTGCTGGCCCGCGTTGCCGTGAACCGGCTCTGGCAGCATCACTTTGGCCGAGGCATCGTGAGCACGCCCAATGATTTTGGAAAACAGGGCACCCTGCCCTCGCATCCCGAACTGCTCGACTGGCTGGCAGGTGAACTGATCCGCAACGGCTGGCGGCTGAAGCCGATCCATCGTCTGATCATGACCAGCGCCGCCTATCGTCAGAGCACGGCGACGAATCCTGACAAAGCGGCCGCCGATCCGGACAACGCGCTGTTCCTCCGCGCCGTCCCCCGCCGTCTTGAGGCCGAAGCGGCACGGGACGCGATCCTCTCCGTCTCCGGCCAACTGAACCTGACACCTTTCGGACCCGGCACTCTGGATGAAAACAGCCTGCGCCGCAGTCTCTACTTCACTGTGAAGCGCAGCCAACTGGTGAACAGCATGGTTATCTTCGACGCGCCGGAGCCGCTCTCCAGCCAGGGCCAGCGCCCCACCACCACGGTAGCGCCGCAGGCGCTTTTTCTCATGAACAGCCCGCAGGCCCGTGCATGGGCCGGGGCTCTCGCGGCAAAACTCATGGTGGAAAAAACACCGGAGGCCCGCATTCACGCCGCCTGCCTCCGCGCTCTCGGACGAAATGCCACCGCAGACGAACTCGCCACCGTCCTGCCGTTCCTTGAAAAGCAGACCGCTCTCCATCGCGCGTCGGGACAGGCCGACGCGGAACGGCAGGCACTCACCGACTACTGCCAAACGCTTTTTGGCCTCAACGAATTCCTCTACATTCCATGAGCACTCTCTTCACCCGGCGCCGTCTGCTGCAAACCGCCGGCGGCGGTTTTGGCTGGCTCGCCCTCTCAGCCATGATGCAGCGCGCCGGAGCCACGGCGGTCAACCCGCTCGCCGCACGGCAGCCGCATTTTGCTCCAAAGGCGAAATCCGTGATCTGGCTCTTCATGAATGGAGGCCCCAGCCATGTCGATACCTGGGACTACAAACCGGAGCTGCAAAAGCGCCACGGTCAGCCTCTTCCGGGCTTCGATGCCAAAACCGGATTCTTTCCCGATGCCGTCGGCCCGCTGATGCGCTCGCCGTTCGAATGGGAACAGTTTGGGCAGAGCGGCACCTGGGGCAGCAGCCTGTTCCCAAAACTCTGCCGGCAGGTGGATAAAATGGCATTCATCCACTCCTGTCACACGGACTCTAACAATCACAGCCCTGCCCTGTTCATGATGAACACCGGCGTGACGCGCATGGGATATCCCAGCGTCGGCTCATGGGTGACCTACGGACTCGGCTGCAACAGTGCGAATCTGCCCTCCTTTGTAGTGATGTCCGATCCCAAGGATCGCGGTCTGCCAAAGGGGAACGCGAGCAACTGGAATGCCGGCTTTCTCCCGAGCGTCTACCAGGGCACCTGGCTGAAACCCAAAGGAGAACCGATCGCCAATCTCAAGCGCCCGGCGGCCCTAACCGATGCCGGCCAGCGGGCTCAACTCGATCTGATGGCGCAACTCAACCGCCACGGCCTGCCGGGCTCTCCCATCGAATCCGAACTCGCGGCGCGGATTGAGAGCTTCGAACTCGCCTACCGCATGCAGACCGCCGCCCCCGAGGCCTTCGACGTGACGAATGAGCCGGAACACATCCGGAAGCTCTACGGTCTCGATCAACCGAAGTGCGCACACATGGCCGCACAGTGTCTCACCGCGCGGCGCATGGTGGAGCGCGGCGTGCGCTTCGTGCAGATCTATTCCGGCGGCATGGAAAATCAGTTGAGCTGGGACTGCCACATGGATCTTGCCGGCAACCACGGCGGATTCGCCGCCGAAGTGGATCAGCCCTTCGGTGCCCTCCTGACGGACCTTGAGCAGCGCGGACTCCTCGACGAGACCCTCGTCATCTGCGCCGGTGAATTCGGACGTCTTCCCGTTTCCCAGAAAGGCGACAAACCCGGCCGTGACCACAATCCCCACGCCTTCACTGTGTGGCTGGCAGGCGCGGGCGTGCGCGGAGGCTTCCATCATGGTCAGACGGACGACCTTGGCCACAAAGCCGCGGTGGATAAAGTCAGCGTGCGCGACTTTCACGCGACCGTCCTTGCCTCACTGGGCCTCGACCACGAAGCCCTGACCTACCGCTTCCAGGGCCTCGACCAGAAGCTCACGGGCGTCGAACCCGCACGGGTCGTAAAGGAGATCTTTGCCTGAGCGGAGGATCCGTTATCGCTGCACGCAAAAGTCCGGGCTCGTAAGAATGAGATAGATCGCCAGTTTCAGCCGTGCTTTGGGCCACTCCCAGAAGCTGTTAAACCCGATGCGCAGAAGCGCCTCCCGGATGATTTGAAACTGCTGCGGACTGAGGGTGCCGCCGGTGAGCACAAGGTCGAGCCGCCGCAGGAGAGCGTCCGGATCGAGCGGCTGCACATTCGGGTT
>DATAIE010000109.1:0-6085 GCA_036262875.1 Verrucomicrobiales bacterium | reverse complement strand
GCTTTGCACCCCGCTGAGGACGCGCCCGTCTTTCAGCGTGGCGGTTTTCATTACATAGAGCGGCCCGATCTCCCGGCTCGGGGTGAGGATGGAATCGATGAGTTTTTCCCGGTCCGCAGACCGCGCGATGGTGCTGAGGTTGGGCCCCACGACGGTGCCTCGGCCCTCCGCCGTGTGGCATGTGGAGCAAAGTGCGGCAGAACTGAAAAACACGCGCCGGCCCTCGTCGGCATTTCCCGCCCCCGTGCGCATCGCTTCGTGCCACTGTTCGTCAGTGCCGGGACGGAGTTCGACCGGCGGCTTGCCCAGCACAATGGCCAGCATCGATTTCGCTCCCGTGTCTTTGGTTTCGGCGAATGTCTTTTCAAAAGTGCTCCGCACGTCTCCCTGGCTGACGGAGCCTCTCAGCGTGCGCACGGCCTGCCGCACCATCTCCGGCTCTGCGGCACTCAGCAGCGGCAGGAGAGGCAGCAACTCAGCGTCCGGTTTTCCTGACAGAGCCGCCAGCGCATCCAGCCGGGCGGGCAGCGGGGCGTCTTTGTTGGCCGCGAGATCACGCAACGGCGCGATGACCTCCTGCCGGGTCAAGGCTCCTGCCGCGCGTGCCGCCGCCGAGGCCACCACGGCGTCCTTTTCCTTCATGAGTTCCAGCAGAGTCCGGCTGGCCGCATTGCGGTCCCCGAGATACAAAATGGCCAGCGCACGGATGGCGGGCGGCTGGGCAGAGTCACCGATGATCTTCAGCAACAGCCCGTCGCTCGAGCTCCCCGGTTTCGCCGAAGCATCCTTATCGATGAGTTCGAGCGCGGCGATGCCGGTGCGGAAGATGTCCCGGTCAGTGCTGTGTTTCCTCACTGCCGCCTCGATGTTCGGTTTTAGTGCCTTGAGCCGCCGCTCGGCGGCGTGGATGATGGCAAGACGCACCACCCGCGGGTCCTCCTCCGCCAGCAGGCGGGCGAGAGCACCGTCCGGGTAGTCCCATTTCATCCTGCGGAACATCTGCATCATTCCCACCGTGGAGGGCACAGGCCGCTCCTTCAGGATGATGCGCTGGAGTTCTTTGGACAATTCACCGGCTTTCGCATCGCCCTTGATAGCGTTGTTATAAAACATGTTCACGACCGCGGCGAAAGCGAAAGGGTCCGACATGTCATTGGGCAGGCGGCCCATGCTCTCAGGGTCACCCGCTTTGATGAAGCTCTCCAGTTCTGACAATGCCAGCACGACCTCCCCGGGATTGACCTTCGACGGCTCTTTGGCACTGATCCGCCAAATCCTTCCCTTCCCGTGCACCGAGTATTCGCGGTCCGCCCAATCGCAGACATACACGCTGCCATCCGGCGCGGCGGCCATGCAGGAGGGGCGGAAGCTGGCGTCTCCGCGCACCAGCACCGTGCGCTCCGCCATCGTGACGGAGGCCCCCTTGTTCACCAGCTTGTAGGCTTCGATCTGATTGTCACCCCAGGAACTGACCATGAGATTCAGCCCCGCCTTACGGAACGCCGTGCGGCGCAGGTCGATGATACCGACAGCGGCCTCGCCTACACCGCAAACCATGGGGAGCGTACCGGGGATTTCGCCATTCCAACACTGGAACGGGTGGAGGCCCGTGCGCCCATAGGTCATATTGAAGCCGTAGTCTCCGCCCGCCACGATGTGGAGAAGTCTGTTAGGAGGGCAGGAATCCGGATCATTATCCACGGCAAAAATGCGCCCTGCTCCGTCGCACTCCACGCCAAATCCATTCCAGAGTCCCGTGGCAAAGATTTCCAGGCCCGATCCGTCGCGGCGGAGGCGAAAAATGTTAGCCCCGCCCGGTTGATAGTCGAGGCGCTTTCCATCCGCGCCGATGGCGGTGTAAGGTATCGCGAGGTTTTCCCCGCTGCCCGCATAGAGCCAGCCGTCCGGTGAAAACGTCATGCCGCTGAGACCATTGTGCGGGTAGTCTCCTTTGGTTTCCCAGCGCAGGAGAGTGGTTTGTTTGTCGCAGGCGCCATCATTGTCCGTGTCCTCAAGTTTGATCAGCGCATCCCGTTTGGTGAGATGGAGAACCCCGTCGGGGTCGAACTGGAGACACATGGAATTGCGGAATCCCGGGTCGCCTCCTGGCTTCGGCGGAGTCCCCTGCCCTTCACCGGTCGCAAGGGCGTGATCGGCGAAAGTCGTCACCTTGTCAGGTTTGCCGTCCCCGTTGGTGTCCTCGAAAATGCGGATGCGATCCGATTTCGGGCCTTTGTAGCCCGCCTGCACCTGGTGCGTGTTGTTCTCGACGACGAAGAGCCGCCCCCTTTTATCCACAGCGATTCCCACGGGAGTGTTGATCTCCGGTTCCGCTGCGATGAGCTCGATCTTGAGATTAGGGTCGAGAGAAACGGGAGGCGTAATGTCAGCCATCGCCGGGAGCACAACGAAACTGAGGAAAAGGAGGGGGCGGTTCATGCGGCGGCAGAATACTCAGGGGCCGCGCCGCGATGCCAGCAAAAGAAACGGGCGCAATGACGTTACGTGTTCAGATTCAGCCCCGCGCAATCACGGAGGCGAAATAGGCTGGTCACCGGAGGCTTGTCTGCTACACACGGCACTCCATGAAAATACTCCCGTTACTCCCCGCAGCCCTTTCCCTTTCCGCCCTCGCCGTCTCTGCCGGAGAGGTGAAATGGAAGACCATCAAGCTCACCGATGAATTCCACGCGGAAGGTGCGGCCTGCGGCGACTTCAACAAGGATGGCAAGAACGACATCGTTTACGGCCCTTACTGGTGGGAGGGACCTGATTTCGCAAAGCGCCACCAAATCTATGACGGAAAGCCGGTCGACCCCCGCGGCTATTCAAAGAACTTCTTCGCCTACGCGCCGGACCTCAATAAAGACGGCTGGGCCGATGTCCTGGTGCTGGGATTTCCTGGCGAGGTGAGCTACTGGTTCGAAAACCCTCAGGGCAAGGACGGCAACTGGAAGCGTCATGATATTCTGAAAGTGACCGACGGCGAGTCTCCGGACTGGAAGGACATCACCGGCGACGGCAAGCCCGAGATCGTGTGCGGCATGGGTGGTTCATTCGGCTTCGCTTCGCCGCCCAAAGACGATCCTGCCAAAGAATGGCCCTTCACCAAAGTAACGCCCAACATCGGGATTCAGCGGTTTACTCACGGGATGGGCGTCGGCGATGTGAACGGCGACAAGCGGATGGATATCCTCGAAAAAAACGGCTGGTGGGAACAGCCCGCCGACATGCGCACGCAACCGGAATGGACCTTCCACAAGCAGCAGTTCTCCCCAGGCGGCGGCGCGCAGATGTTTGCCATGGACCTCGACGGAGACGGAGACAATGACGTGCTCACCTCTCTGGCCGCGCACCAGTACGGCATCGCATGGTATGAGCAAAAGGACGGCGCGTTCATCAAGCATGACATCATGTCCGCCGATCCGAAAAAACCGTTGGAGGGCCCGAGCTTCAGTGAAATCCACGCCATGGATGTCGCTGACTTCAATGGAGACGGCGTCGTGGATTTCGTTACCGGCAAGCGCTACTGGTCTCATGCCCCCAGTCCGGACGGCAAGGGGGGTGAGCCCGGAACGGCGGACCCGGCGGTCCTCTATTGGTATGAAGTGAAACCGGGCAAAGCGAGCGGCAAGGCAGAGTTCATCCCCCACCTCATCGACAATAACAGCGGCGTCGGCACTCAAGTCACCGCAGTGGATGTGGACGGCAACGGTGTGCCGGATGTCGTCGTAGGCAACAAAAAAGGCTGCTTCGTGAGCCTTGGCTCCCGCTAACCCGCAGGCTTGCGCGAATGGTGCGGAGCTTCATGGTGCCGGCGATTTCCTTTCCCGCCATCGTCCGCCATGCTGCTCCGCACTTTCGTTCTGCTGATGACCCTCCCGCTTTCCCCTGCCCTCTTCGCGGCGGATGAACCCGCTCTCACTGTCGCTCAGGCGTCCCACTTTGCCGCGCTGGCATTGAAGGGTATCTCAAAGGAATACCCCAACAAACTGGATCACGTCATTCGCGATGCCGCAGACGTGCAGAGTCCGCGGGCATTGCATCCCGCGTTTTACGGGTGCTTCGACTGGCACTCATCGGTCCACGGGCACTGGATGCTGGTGCGGCTGCTCAAAACACAGCCCGGGATGCCGGAGGCTGCCGCTATCCGCAGTGCGCTCCGCGCCAACCTCACCAAAGAGAATCTGGCCGCCGAGACCTCGTATCTCAAACAGCCCGGCCGGGCCAGCTTCGAGCGCACTTACGGCTGGGCATGGCTGCTGAAACTGGCCGAGGAACTCCACGGCTGGAATGATCCGGACGGGCGCGAGTGGTCCGCCAGCCTCGCGCCGCTCGCGGAGGGCTTCGTCCAGCGATACCTCGACTTTCTCCCGAAACAAACCTATCCGATTCGGACCGGCGTCCATCCGAATACCGCCTTCGGCCTTGCCTTCGCCCTCGACTACGCCCGCACGGTAAAACACGGAGATCTGGAAAAGCTCATCGTTTCACGGTCCCGCGATTACTTCGGCCAGGACGCAAATTACCCTGCCTCCTGGGAACCCGGCGGAGAGGACTTTCTCTCAGCGGCTCTGATGGAAGCTGATCTGATGCGGCGCGTCCTCCCGGCGGAGGAATTCGGCGTCTGGTTCCGTCGTTTCCTCCCGGAGATCCCGGCCTCGCTCCTCACTCCGGCCACCGTCACCGACCGGACAGACCCCAAAATCGTGCATCTTGACGGACTCAATCTCTCCCGGGCCGCCTGCCTTTGGAGTATCGCCAAAGTCCTCCCCGCCTCCGATCCTCTCCACCAAACCCTCACCAACGCCGCCGGGCGCCACGCCGCCGCCTCCCTGCCCCACGTGACCAGCGGTGACTATGCCGGCGAACACTGGCTCGCCAGTTTTGCCGTATGGATGAACGCGGCCAAAGAGTAGGAACAGAAAAGCACCAAACATCAAAATCCAAGCACCAAAGAAGCTCCAAAATTCAAGTTCCAAAACGCCTTAAGAGGAAGTGGCCAACCTCCCTTTGGAACCTGGAGCTTGAAGTTTCTTTGGTGCTTGGCGCTTGATGTTTGGAGCTTCCGGCGAAGCCGGCCGCTACCTCCTCGCCCATCCGCCGCTGAGCGTTTGCTTCGCTTCCGCTTCTGCGGCAGCCAGTTGATTCTGAAAATCTCCGGCGGTTGTTGCAGGTTCAGGGAGAGGACGATTGCACGGGCGGACGATAGCCAGGCCGTTCTGGACGAGCAGGAACGCCATGTTCTGCAGGGCCGGTTTCGACGGGGCTCCGTCGCTGGCATAGGCAAAACATTGAAAAGCTCCGTCCGAGGAGTCTTTTTCCCACCGGGTGATGATCCGGAAGTGAACGGCGCGCAGGGTGTTGAGCGTGAAATCGCGGGCGTCTTTGGCCAGTTCACGCAGTTGATCCTCCGTCTTCAACCCAAAGTGGTCCATGATCTCACGGTTTGTCTCCGGGGTGCCCCCGTTCAACTGCACCGTCTGCACCCAGTAGAGGCGAAAGAGGAATGAACCGCGGGGAGTGGCCACCTTGAAGGTATCGCCGTCATTGTTGGCGGGATCCTCCTCCAGTTTGCAATCCGGGAGTATTTCATACTCGCTCCTGGGCTGACCGTCATCGCCCACGGGAATCGTGGGCGACGCTCCGCCGGAGGTTGCCGGGCGCACTGCCGTCACGGGCGGCGACGGGGGAGCAGGTGGGTTTTTATCGCCTGCGTTCCGCTTCAATACCCAGGCCACAATGATAAGCACGGCCATGAGCACCAGGGTAATGCTCAAAGTGAAACTGGTGCTCTTGTCCTCCTGGGGCTTGTAAGAATCTTCCATCGTCAGGTTAAGAGGGGCTAAACCCGACCATGCCTTCACGGGGCACCGGATGCAATCCGGTTTTGCCTGCCCCTTCGGCAAATCAGGATTTCCAACCGGACCGTTACCTCCTGCATTTTAACTGCCTTGTTATTCGTCCGGGAATCCCCTACGGTATACCTTTTTTTAACCCATTTGCCTATGAATCGACGTCGATCCCTCACCTGCGCCTCGCTGATCCTGCCTGTGACCTCAAGCGGCGGCGCGATTCCTCAGCA
>DATAIE010000108.1:0-2610 GCA_036262875.1 Verrucomicrobiales bacterium | reverse complement strand
TGCACCTGGATCATTTCGCAGGCGGCTGGAAATCCACCCACATGACGTCCAGCACACTGCCGGGCGCGCCATCCATGGAAATCACCACGGGTTGCGGCGGGCCGTCCTTTTGCGGAACGGAGAAGCTCACGGCAATTTCCTTCGGTTTGCCGCCGCCTCCTCCGGGTGACGCCGTGGCGGTTCCCAGCACCGGACCATCAGCGGTACCGGCGTGAATCGTGATCGTCAGCGGTCCGCTTCCCTGCGGCCAGCCCTGGAGGCGGAGCCCCCTGGTCTCACTCAGCCGGATGCGGTCAAAGGCCATCCAGCCTCCGGCAGCGATCCGGGCCACCACACCGCCCTGATCCAGATTGTCCTGCGCCGCGGCAAGGTGCCCGCGGTCGAAAAATGACGCCCGCTGCCGCCGTGCGCGGAGCACGATCTCCGTTTCGCCGCGCTGTGGAGGCAGAGTTCCCACCCCTTTGTCCACCGCGCTTGCCATCAGAGCGACGACGCTGTTTTCAGCGCGGCCCCATTCCTGGCGCGGTTGTTTGATTTGAAGCTGTCCTTCCAGGCCGGGAGGCAGAGTCGAGACCTGACGCTGTGAAAGCGAGAGCACCCAGTCCACCATTAGGGCCGCTTCGGCGGGGGTGTGCTGCGGATGGGGCGGCATCGGGAGTTCTCCCCAAACGCCGCTGCCTCCGGAAATGATTTTGGCCGCCAGCCGCTCCTTCGCTGTCGCATCGTTCGCGTACTTTGCCGCAATGGTGGCGTAAGGCGGGCCCGCCGATTTCTCCGTGGCGCTGTGACAGGCAAAACAGGTGGTGCGCCGCATCAGGGCCAGCCCCGGCGGCGGAGCACTGTCATCCTCACCGGAGGCCCGGTTGCGCCGCTCCATCTGCACAAGGACCTTCTCCGCGGGCAGTGGTCCGTCCTCGGCATCATTCACCGACAACTTCCAGGGCAGTGACTGGCCGTAATCGAAGAAGCCTCCATCCGCGGGAGTGGTGAACGACACCTGCGGCGCTTCGTTTCCGGCCATGACCTGCCGGCTGGCGATGCAAAAAAGTCCCTCTTTGTCAAAAACCGTCAGCAGCACCGGCCACACCCCGGGAGCGGTAAAGGTATGCTCCGCGGTGGGCCCCTCCGCCGTGCCGCCGTCTCCAAAACTCCAGGAATAACGCAACTCCGCGCCCTTGTCAGGATCGCTGGATTTCCGGGCATCGAACTTCACCGTCAGGGGCACTTTCCCGGCGGTACCGGTGGCCTCCAGGACCGCCACAGGCGGACGGTTTCCTCTGCGGTAAATCACACGGGTGATCTGGCTGTCGGTATTGCCCGTCCAGCGGTCGCCGCATTCGGCGACGTAGAGTGCACCCTCGGGTCCCACCTGAAAATCCGTGGGACGGCGGAAGCGAAGATGCGTCAGGAAGGGCTCCACACTGGAAAACGAGCCGTCCTCTTTAAGCCGCGCGACGGCGATCCAGTTGCGCATCCATTCCCCGAAAATATACGCCCCCCTCAGGTCTTCGGGCAATCTCAGGTCCCCGGTCCCGGCCACCGGACGATAAAAGACACCGCCCGTCACACTGCGTCCTCCACTGCCGGCAAACGGCCATTCCTTCGAAGGGGTGGAGGTATAATAAAACGATGCCGGACGCGCCGGGGGCAACTGCTTCAATCCGGTGTTCCGGGGGCTGTCGTTAACAATATGGAGCGGATCATAGAAATCCCCGGCAGGCTTTTGTGTTTTGGGATCGAAGGTCCGCCACGGCGCATTCGGACCGCTGCAATACGGCCAGCCGAAGAAGCCCGGGGTGCGGGTGACGTTGATCTCATCGAAGCCCTCCGGACCGAGATCCAGAGACGTCTTCACATTCCCGCCCACGTCTCCCCACGCGATGAAGCCGCCCACCGCATCGCACGCCACACGAAACGGATTGCGCACGCCCATCGCAAAAACCTCCGGCCTTCCCTCTGCGGGATCCGTGAACATATTTCCCGGAGGGGTGCTGTAGGAACCGTCCGCCTTTGGTGTGATGCGCAGGATTTTTCCGCGCAATTCCTTCGAGTTTCCCGCCGTGCCGCGGGAATCCCGCATGATGTCTGTGGGATGCACCGCCGGCAAATCCTGCGGCGCCATGTTGTCACCGACGCCAATCAAAAGATTTCCCGCCGCATCCCAGGCAAGACCGCCGCCGCAGTGCGACTGCACAGGCCCCTTGCCCAGCGGGACTTCCAGCACGCGCTTTTCGGCCTCCAGTTTTCCGTCCTTCAGCGTAAAACGGGACAGGACAATCAGGTCCGGTTTTTCCAGGGGCACGCGGTAAACATACAGATTCCCGCTCTCTGCAAAGTCCCGGGCCAGCACGAGGCCAAGCGCGCCCGTGTCGCCGGTCACCGGGGCCGGAAAGGTGCCCAGTGTCACCGTGCGCCGCGTTTTGGGCTCCCACAATTTCACCGCCCCTGCCCGCTCCACAAAGAAGATACGGCCATCCCCGGCAATGCTCATCTGCATGGGATCGGCACATCCGGAGACGATAACCTCTTTCTCATAACGCAAAGGGTCGATCGGCTCCGCTGCCCGGAGGACCGCCGGAAAGAGAAGAAACGGAAGATAGCGTGCAAAGC
>DATAIE010000107.1:0-2023 GCA_036262875.1 Verrucomicrobiales bacterium | reverse complement strand
TCCTGCCGGAAACCGTCTCCATTCCCCTCGTGCTCTCCGTGCTGCTTCACGATATCGCGAAGCCCGCCACCTGGTCCTGTGATCCTGCGGAGGGGCGCATCCGTTTCAACGGGCATGATCAACTCGGCGCCCGGATGGCGGAGGACATCCTGCGACGCCTCAAGTTTTCCAATGAGGTCATCGAGGCGGTGGTGGAGTCCGTGGCGAACCACATGAAGTTCATGCACGTAAAGGAAATGCGCACCTCGCGGCTCAAGCGCTGGATCGCTTCGCCCACGTTTTCAGATGAACTGCAGCTTCATCGTGTCGATTGCCTTGGCAGCAACGGGCTGCTCGACAATTTTGAATTCATGCTCCGCAAACAGGACGAGTTTTCCAGTGAACCGGTGCTGCCGCCGCGCCTCGTTGACGGACATACGCTCCTGAAACTCGGTTATCCCCCCGGCGTGCGACTGGGACATATCCTGAATGCCGCGCACGATGCACAACTGGAAGGCACGGTCACCACCGCCGAGGCCGCCATCGCCTGGATCAGAGAGCATTTTCCATTGGAGGCGGCGCATGAGTAAGCCGCAGCCGCCCGTCGCGGGACAGCGCTGGATCAGCGACACGGAGCCCGAACTTGGCCTCGGCATCATCGAGGAGGTGGACGCCGTCATGGTCGCCGTCCACTTTCCCGCGGCCGGCGAACGGCGGCGTTATGCCCGGCAGTCTGCGCCGCTGCGGCGCGTGCGGTTTCAGGCCGGCGATCACATCCAGGATCCTTCGGGAAAAGAGACCGAAGTGCTTTCCGTGTCCGTCCACGGCGGCCTCCTCCACTATCAAACCGCCTCCGGGGAACTGCCGGAGTCCGCCTTGCCCGGGGCCCTCAGTTTCAGCAAGCCGGAGGACCGGCTGCGTGCCGGTCATGTCGACGGAGACGATCTCTACAAGCTCCGGCTGGAGGCCCTGCTGCGCCGCGCGAAGATGCGTCAGTCTCCGGTGCGCGGATTCTGCGGTGCCCGCATGGACCTCCTGCCGCACCAGATGTTCATCGCTTCGGAGGTCGCCTCCCGTCTCTCTCCGCGTGTGCTGCTTGCGGACGAAGTCGGCCTCGGAAAGACCATCGAGGCCGGTCTCATCCTCCATCGCCTGCATCTTACGGGACGCGCCGCCCGTGTGCTCATCCTCGTTCCCGAGCCTCTCGTGCATCAGTGGTTCGTGGAATTGCTGCGCCGCTTCAATCTCCTCTTCAGCCTCTTCGACGAGGAGCGCTGCTATTCGATCGAGCGTCTCGACAAGACCGCCAATCCCTTCCTCGACAGCCAGCTCGTTCTTTGCAGCCTCGACTTCCTTACCGCCAGCGGAGAACCCGCCGCTTCTGAAGCATCCGGGTCCGCAAGTCGCCGTTCCCAGATCCTCTCGGCTGGCTGGGACCTCCTCATTGTGGATGAAGCCCACCACCTTGAGTGGTCTCCTGACAAACCCGGCCCCGCCTATGCTCTCGTGGAGAAACTCGCCGCCGTCACTCCGGGGGTCCTGCTTCTTACCGCCACGCCGCAACAGCTCGGACCCGAAAGCCACTTCGCCCGCCTTCGCCTTCTCGATCCGGAACGCTACCCGTCTCTCGAACAATTCCTGGCGGAATCGCAGCACTATGGCGAAGTCGCTTCCGCCCTCCACCGGCTGGAATCCGGTGCTCCTCTGAGCGCCGCGGATCGTGCCCTGTTCACTGCGAAATCCGAACACCTCACCCGCCTCTGCGATGCCGTTGCCGCCGGTGACGCCACCGCCCGCTCCAGCCTCGCTGCCGCATTGCTCGATGCGTTCGGACCGGGACGCGTGATGTTCCGCAATTCACGGCGGGCGCTCGCCGGGTTCCCTCAGCGAAAAGTGCATCTTTGTCCCGTGGAGGCGGGCATGGAAATCAAGTGGCTGGCCGCCCTCCTGCGCTCTCCGGACGTGGGAAAGGTGCTTCTCATCTGCCGCTCCCGTCCCCTCGCGGAGGAAATCCACGCCGCGCTGCTGACAGAGATTCAGGTGG
>DATAIE010000106.1:0-3232 GCA_036262875.1 Verrucomicrobiales bacterium | reverse complement strand
AGGTCGCCAAAGGGCAGTTCGGGGAAGGGGGCCGAAGGAGGACTTTACCGTGCAATTACCCGTGCAATACAGATGGCATTTTATTGCATTTCAGTGGCATTTCGTGGCACTTTAGGCGCTCCCGGAAGTCTGCAATTTTTCGCGTAACTCGTTGAGCCTCATGGGCTTTGCCGCCCAAAAACAAAGCGAGCCTCCCCGGGAAACCGGCCCGGAGAGGCCCACTTTTGGTATCCGTCCAGCGACCAGACCGGACGGATTGTTCCTCGTTACCAACAAATCTCAGAACTTTTTAGGCCTCGCGGCGCTACGGAGTTCTGGAGCGTGGGTATAACACCTTATAGACGAAAGTCCAGATAAAATTATAAAATTTTGTTCACGAATTGTGGAATTTTCTCAAAATTGATGAATTTGAGGTGATTTTGAGCCTCTCTGGTGCCTCCGGTTGCATCCCGGACGGAGACGGGAAAGGCTCGCGGCCCATGGAACCGCCGTCTTTTCGAGATCGTCCGCTCGTCCTTGCCTCCGCCTCGCCACGCCGAAAGGACCTGATGACGGAAGCCGGGTACGACTTTGAGATCGATGCGGCGAACGTGGACGAAGTTCATGACGAGCAGGCCAGCCTGCACGAATTGACCATGGAAAATGCGGCGGCGAAGGCCTGGCATGTGGCCCGCCTGAAGCCTCACCGGCTGGTGGTGGGGGCGGACACCCTGGTGGCGATCGATGGCTGCGCGCTGACAAAGCCGGTGGACCTCGACGATGCGCGATCGATGCTGCGGCGGCTGGCCGGGCGCACGCATGAAGTCTGCACGGCGGTCGCGCTCGTTTGTGAGAGCGCTCATGTCTTCCGCCGGTTTGAGGTGGTGACGCGGGTGACCTTCAAATCCCTGAGTGAGCCCGAAATGGAGGAGTATCTGACGCTCATCAACCCTCTCGACAAAGCCGGGGGCTATGCGGCGCAGGAGCACGGTGACCGGATCATTGCCGCCGTGGACGGCTCATGGACAAACGTCGTCGGGCTGCCAATGGAGGCGCTGGGAGAGGAGCTGGAGGCGCTGGGGATTCTCCCTAAAAAGAAAGAGACCGGTGCCTGACGGTCACCGGTCTCTGAAAGTAAGCGAATACGGGGCGGGGGTTACTTCACCTTGGCCATGTATTTCTTCGGGTCCTTGTCGAACTCGGCTTTGCACTTGTCGCAGCAGAAAGCGACGGTGGTGGTGGCCGTGGCGGTCTTGGTCTTGTCGATGTCTTTGCTGCTGACCACGCACTTGGTGTTGGCCGGGGACTCCTTGGAGCCGACGTATTTCTTGACGGCGTCCGATTTCATCTTGGCGTCGCCTTCGAACTTGGCCTGGCATTTTTCGCAGCAGAACGCCACGGTGACGCTCACATCGGAGGTTTTGGCAGCGTCAATGTCCTTGCCGCTGACCGGGCACTTCTTGTTGACGGGATCTGCGGCGTGAGCGGCTCCGGAGAGGAGCAAACCGGCGATGAGGGCGGCGATGAATTGTTTCATGGTGTCGTGATTGTTGGGTGTGGATATGGACCGGAATGAAAAGTGCCTTCCGGGCGCGGCGGAATGCTCCGGGATATATTTCGGATAGTCAAGACATTCGCTTTCCGTGCTTGCGAAGGCATCCGGCCCGGAGAAGTCGGGTGACGTACCCTTTATGAGCGATCCCCTCCAGTCCCCGGCTTCCGAGCGCCTCGTCATTGCCTGCGGTGGAACCGGCGGGCATTTGTTCCCGGGCATTGCCGTCGCGCGGGCGGCCAAAGCCAGGGGGTGGGAAACCCTGATCCTGATCTCGGAAAAACAAATCGATGCCCTCGCGACGGAGGGGCAGACCGATCTGCGGTTTGAAAAAGTTCCGGCGGTCGCCATGCCCAAGCCGCTTTCGCTGGCGATGGTGAAATTTTTGTGGCGGTTTCTGAAGACGAAGCGGCATTGTGTGAAACTCCTGCGCGATTTCCGGGCGACCGCGGTGCTGGGAATGGGGGGCTTTACATCGCTGCCTCCGGCGATGGCGGGGAAGAAGCTGGGGCTGAAAACCTTCGTCCATGAGTCCAATGCCGTGCCGGGAAAGGCGAACCGGTGGACATCGAAGTTTTGCCGCCTCGTGCTGCTGGGTCTGGAGCAGTGCGCGAAGCACTTTCCTGCCGGGGCCACGCGGGTGACCGGCACGCCGCTGCGGCCATCGATTCTCCCGCCGGTGGATGCGGCGGAGGCGCGGGCGTTTTTCGATCTGCCGGAGGGCCGGCAAACGATTCTCATCATGGGTGGCAGCCAGGGGGCGCGCGGGGTGAACCGGGCGGTGATTGCGGCGCTCCCGGCTCTCGCCGCCGCTGCGGACCGCGTGCAACTGCTCCACATCACCGGCCCCGGTGAATTTGAAGCCGTGCGCGATGCCTGCGCTGCCGTGCCTGCGCTCACGTCAAAGGTCGTGCCCTTTTGCCAGCGCATGGAATTGGCCTACGCCCTCGCGAGTGTGGCCGTCTGCCGGTCCGGTGCGAGCAGTCTTACCGAACTGAGTGCCTGGGGACTTCCCTCCGTGCTCGTGCCCTATCCAACGGCGGCGGATGATCATCAGCGCCGCAACGCGGAGATCTTCACCGGCGCGGGCGCTTCGGTGACTGTGGAGGAGAGCACCATCGCGGGTGGGGAACTGGCACCGCTTCTTCTCGGCCTCCTCGCCGACGGTGAGCGGCTGAGCGACATGGGAAGGCGCATGAAGGAACTGGCACCGGTGCGGGCGGCGGAGAGAATCTGCGAGGTCATCGCGGAGACGAAATAGTCCGCCCGATTGGCAAGGGCCAGGAGTCGGCGGGGCATCCCGGATTTGAGGATTTGATTCGTGACAAAAACGGGATCACGCACGGTATTATCCAGGTCGGAATGGATTTCTGTTCCGTGCCTCCTTTTTCAGCTATCCGTCGCAACTAACAACCACTCCATGAATCGCCGCTTTTTTGTTTCACTTACCGCTGCCGCTCTCTGCACTGCCACTCTTTCCCGTGCGGATGCGCCGGCCTGTCTTTCTCTTGAGGGTGGTGAAGGCCCCGGAAAGGGACAGCATATCGTGCTGCTTGCCGGGGACGAGGAATACCGGAGTGAGGAGGGTCTGCCCATGCTCGCCGGCATCCTCAGCAAGCATCACGGCTTCAAGTGCACCGTGCTGTTTTCCGTCGATGCGAAAGGAAACATCGATCCGAACAACCAGACGAGCCTCACCAA
>DATAIE010000105.1:0-3592 GCA_036262875.1 Verrucomicrobiales bacterium | reverse complement strand
ATCGCGGCAAACGCTACAGACTCTGCCATGGCGGATGCGGTGGCGAAAGACCGGGAGGCGGTGGAAACGGCGCAGCTCGATTTCGCGTGCGAAAAGCTGATCGTATCTGAAAACAATCCCGCAAAGGACGGAAGCGTGGCGGAGAGGGCGATGGACTGGCAGCGGTGGTACAACGCAGTCGACCGGGAGCGGACGGTCATCCGCCAGTGCGCGGACATGGCGCAACAGCGGTGGGCCAAACAGCAGGACCGTGCGAGGGCTTCGGCGGACCAGTACAACCTCTGGCTTATCGATATCGAAATCCGGCGGGCCCGTGCGGCGGAACTGGCAGGAATAGCTTCCACTTTCCGTTCCGCGCATGAAGATGAACTGAAGCTTCTCGAAGGGAAGCCGGACCCCGCGAAACAGGGAGCTTCACTGGAAGCACTGGCGCATGGGATCGCCCTGCTGACCGCCGACCGGGACGGGGCGGCGGACACCCTCAAGCGTGCCCGTGCCGCGCTTCTGAAAGCCGCTCCGGACAACGAGCGGGCGCGGCTGGCAAAATCGTATGAAGACGGTCCGTGGCCCGCCTGGTGGCCGGCAACGCCGCAGGCACCGCGCCGGCTGGCTAAAACGGGTGACGGGGAACCTGATCCTTACTGGAAATGGTATCCGGGTTTTGTGAAACTGTTGCGGGAGAAGTATGCGGTGGTGGCCGCAGCCTCCCGCAAGACGGGACTCATGTCGCTTGGCGCGGCGCAGGCCCGGGCGCGGCGCTTTCGCATGGAGGCGGCCCTGGAGGGGAGTAAAGAGAGCGGCCTGTATTCACAGGTGGTGCAGGACCGGGTGAAGGCATCCATTGCGCATGACCGGGAGAGCGAGACCAGCTTCTACGCGCCGGAATTCGCAAGGTTTGAAAAAGAGGCCGTGGACGCGATGGATGTTTTGATGGAGGAACTTGGCAAGGCGACCCTCCAATGGGGTAAGGACCATCCGGAACTTCTCCGCTGGCAGACTAACACCTCGGAGCTCAGGCGGAGAATCCCCCTGCAACTGGCCGAGGCAGCAATGGACGACTCGCGCATCGCCACGCTGCTCAGAGAGTCCGAAACCTGGCAGGATGTGCCGCCTTACACCGCAACGTGGCGGGAACTGCTCCAGAGCAAACTCAATTTGATGCGCGGCGATACGCTCGGAGCGCTCTTTATCCTCCGGGACCTGTTCCGGCAAAATCCGGCGGACGCAGACCTGCGCCGGAGGTTGACGGAGGTGGAGGCTTCAATGATCAAGGCCGGACTCAGCAAGGTGGGAGGGGCCATTGCCCAGGCGCGCGCGAACTTCAATCAGTACCTTTCCGAGCGCGGCCTGGGGAAGGGTGAGAAGGATAACAGCTGGCTTTCCAAACAACTGGGCGGACTGCGCGACTATGATTCCGAAACCGCCTGGATGATCTGGTCCACGGGCATCATCAGTTGGATTCCGCAGGCGCTGGACAGGGCAGGGGACGAAGACCGGAAACTGGAAAAGAAAGAGGCCCCGCTCAACAACGCCTATCTCGGGATGCAGGTCATGGCCCGCCTGTGTGTGCGGGGGCACACGCTGGCGGAGATACGGAAGATGGAGCCGGAAGCCATTCTGGAGATGCTGCCAAAGCGCACGACGAAGGGTAAACCGTGGGACCTCAAAGATGCCGGAGCTTTTAGAAACCAGATCGATGCCGCGCTGGCGCTGCCGGATGTCAAAATGCTGGTGGACGATGAGCGGGATGGTCTGGCCCAAGCACTCCAGGAAGCCTATTGGGATCCGAAGGACGCCAGCACCACGTGGTTTGAATGGGTGGGCGATCTTTCCAGCCCGCGTCACCTGCTAACGTTTTGGGCGCCGCTCGTTCGCTTTGAAGTTGCGGGAGAGGTGCTCACCGGCACGCAGTTGTTGAACCGGCGGCTCGGCGTGGAGGCCGCCGTCAAATGGGCGGGCACGACTTCGGCGGGGGAAAAGGTGGCCACTGTGCTGCTGGCCTCTTCGAAATACCGCGAAGGCAGCCTAGCATGGGGAGGGGCTGTCTTTGTCGCGAAGTCCGGCTGGCAGAGCGCGGTCTCCTGTTTGGGCAAACAGTTTGCCGGGCAATACGGCCAGATCGCCGCTGACTCACTCTTCGCCATCGCTGCCGAGCCAGGAAAGCTCTCTGAATGGATGACCGAAGGCAAAGTGGCGCGGGAGGCGATGGAGGAAGTCCTGGCTGCGGCGAGGACGGAGGCGACGACGAGGATGCCGGTATTGCAGGAAATTGAAACGGCGAGCGACGAGGTAATTCAGGTGCTCCAGCAACTGGAGAAGAATCCGGGGATGACGCTCGACCCGGCGGTGGATGCGAAATTGAAGGCGCTGCTGGGGGCAGAGTGGATGAAAGAGGGAACGGAGATCATGCCCTCCGGCGGCGCGAATGATGTGATCCGCGCGCTCGTGGCGGGTGTGAAAGCTGCGCGCGAGCGGGCGAAGAAGACCGGCGTGTCCGAGGCGCTGGAGGTTTTGAAGGACACGGTGGACGCCGAGAAGGACGCCTGCTCGAAAACCATCGCGGCCACGAATGCGCTCCAGTCGCAACTCGCAGGCACTTCACCGCCGCCGGAAGAGGCGCTGGAGTGTTTCCTGCCCAAAGCGGTGGAAAGCTGGAAAGCACTGGTCTTCGGCAACAAATCCCCGTGGACCGTGAAGCCCGGGACGCCCACCGCCCAGGCATTCGGATTTCTCCACGGTGGAAAAGCGGACGAGGCGGGAAAGGCCTTTCGTGCGCTGGCCGCGGAGGCGGAAGCGGAACTCGCCGGGCGTTCGCCCCTGCCGGCACCGGTGTTGAAATGGCTCGCAGAGCTGTCCGACGATCTCCAAAAACTGCCGAAGCGGGTGGTGCCTGAGGGACTCCAGGACGATATCATCCGGCCCATCGAGAATGCCACGCTGGATGCCCTGATCAAAGATGCGCAGAATGCGACCTGGAAAACGCGTCCGGTATCGGAAATCACCTTCCTCAATGTCGGGGGCGAGAGCTTCGCCGTGAAGAGGCTGGCGGAATCAAAGCAGGGGCTTTCGACCATGATTGGTGCGGCCGAAGGCGAGATGCTGAACTTTGGAGTGAGTGCCGGGATGAGCATCAATGTGCCGGCGGTGGGCATTCGTCCGCAACTGGATGCGGCCGGCAAGCTGGAGCTCTACATTGTGACCCGGCTGGTCAAAGGCAAAGAGGTGTCGGAGCTTTCCGCGGCGGAGATTTTTCAACTGCATGAGGAGATTTCGCTGCACCGCGGCGTGGCACTGGCGCTCGGTGACTTTGACCGCAAGGTGAGTAACTACATGCTCACCGCGAACGGTGCGCTCTGTGCCATGGACGGCGGGAGCGCGGATGTTCAGGGCCGCATGGCGAAACGGATGTTCGGCGTGGGGGTCGATCATCCGGAGATGATGGAGGGCGTGTGGGGAATCGGTCACTGGCTGCGCCGCTGCCGGTATTCCTTTGACAAGCACGGCGCGGACATGCCCGCGGACATGAAGGCCGACCTGCTCAACGAACTGGCGGCCACCTCGGGGCCCGCACTGAGGAGCGTGGCAAGTGTGA
>DATAIE010000104.1:0-5970 GCA_036262875.1 Verrucomicrobiales bacterium | reverse complement strand
GTGGCCGCGGCGGATGAGGTCAGGGAAGAACTGGAGAAAGAAGGTGATCATCAGCAGACGGATGTGCATGCCGTCCACATCGGCATCGGTCGCCAGCACCACTTTGTTGTAGCGCAGTTCGTCGATGGAATCCTCGATATTGAGCGCGTGCTGGAGGAGGTTGAACTCCTCGTTTTCGTAAACGACCTTTTTCGTCAGACCGTAGGTGTTGAGCGGCTTGCCGCGGAGGCTGAAAACCGCCTGAATATCCACATTGCGGGCGCTGGTGATCGAGCCGCTGGCACTGTCACCCTCGGTGATGAAAAGGGTGCTGTCCTCGCGGTTCTTCGCGGTGGAGTCGAGGTGAACGCGGCAGTCGCGGAGCTTTTTGTTATGAATCTTCGCCTTCTTGGCGCGCTCCTTGGCCAGTTTCGCGACGCCTGCCAGCTCTTTGCGGGCGCTTTCGTTTTCCTGCAGTTTTTCCTGAAGCGCTTTGTCGATGTCCTTGTTCCGGGTCAAATGCATCTGCAGCGCCTTCTCGAGAAAGTCGGCGATGTAACCCCGCACCGTGGCTCCACCGGGCTCCATGTTCGCACTGCCCAGCTTCGTCTTGGTCTGCGATTCGAAGACCGGCTCCACCACCTTTACGGCGATCGCCGCCACGATGCCGGTGCGAACGTCCGAGGGATCGTAGTCCTTCTTGTAGTGTTCGCGAATGACCTTCACGATTGCCTCACGGAATGCGCTTTGGTGCGTCCCGCCCATGGTCGTGTGCTGGCCGTTCACGAAACTGTAGAGATCCTCGCCCGCCTCATCACAATGGGTGAAAGCGATCTCGATATCCGCGCCGTTGAGATGGATGATGGGGTAGAGCGGATCAGAAGTCAGGTTCTCCTTCAGCAGGTCCTGGAGGCCGTCCTTCGAGCGGAACTTGGTCCCGTTGAAACTGAGCGTGAGGCCGGTGTTCAGATAGGAATAGAACCGGAACATCCGCTCCAGGATTTCGCGGTCGAACTTGAACTTTGCGCTGAAAATCGAGTTGTCCGGCTTGAAGGAAAGACGCGTGCCGTTCGGGTCGCCGCTCTTCTCCGGCTTCTTCATCTCGAACTTCACTTTCCCTTTGCTGAACTCGATGGCCTTGGTCTCTCCCTCACGGTAGGCCTGAATTTCGAAAAAATGGCTCAGCGCATTCACCGCCTTGATGCCGACGCCGTTGAGGCCCACGGATTTTTTGAAGGCCTTGCTGTCGTACTTCGCCCCCGTGTTCATCTTTGCCGCGCAGTCCATCAGCTTTCCAAGTGGAATACCGCGCCCGTAGTCGCGCACCGTCAGTGTGTCCTCTTCGTCGAGTTCGATGTCGATCTGCTTGCCGTAGCCCATCACGAACTCATCGATCGAGTTGTCGACGGCCTCTTTGACGAGAATGTAAATGCCATCGTCAGCCTGCGAGCCGTCGCCGAGCTTGCCGATATACATACCGGGGCGGAGGCGGATGTGTTCTACCCAGTCGAGGGATCGGATACTGTCTTCGTCGTAGGTGGGGTCGGGCATGAGGAATGGTCGAGGGAGGAATTGCGAATACGGTAATTCGGGAATATAAAGGATTCAACTGCTGCCGGACGGGGTTCCACAGCTTCTCCCCCCATGAAACGTTTCCTTGCCATCGTTTTGGCGCTCCTCGGATGCGCCCGCCTCTCTGCGGGAAGTCCGCGCATTGTCGGAGGGAGTGCCGCTCCCGCCGGGGCCTATCCGTGGATGGTGGGACTGCTCGACAAAAACATCCAAAACCTGGCGATCGCACAGGATTGTGGAGGCGCTCTCATTCATCCTTACTGGGTCATGACGGCGGCTCACTGCGTGCAGGGGCTCAAGGCCGCGGATATGCAGGTCGTGGTGGGAGCCACGGACCTGAACGCGACCGGTATGACGCGCGTTGATGTTTTGGAGATCATCGTCCATCCGCAGCACCTCCCCACGGGATACGACTATGATGTGGCCCTGCTGCTGCTGGCGCAGCCGGTGACAACTGTCGAGCCGCTGGAAATCATCGATGACCCTGCGCTTGTTCAGCCAGGGGTGATGGCCACGGTGCTGGGCTGGGGTATCATGCATCCGGAGGATACGGCGGGCACCTCCATCCTTCAGCAGGTGCAGGTTCCCATCGTGGATCAGACCATCGCCAACGATGCGGACCACCTTGCGGGACAGGTCACGGACAACATGCTGGCTGCCGGCTTCGAGGAGGGAGGCGCGGATTCCTGCTCCGGCGACAGCGGCGGGCCGCTCGTGATTCGCGGGCGCAATGGTCAGTGGGTGCAGGCCGGAATTGTGAGCTGGGGGCTCGGGTGCGCCGATCCCAAATCTCCCGGCGTCTACACGCGGGTGAGCAAAATGAGGCAATGGGTGCAGAGTCTAGTGTGGCCGAATTTCTCCGCGTGGGAAACCGCTGCGGGCATTACCGCCAACGAGGGTCCGGATGTGGACGGCGACGGCACCACGCAATGGGTTGAGTATGCGCTCCGGCGAAATCCGCTCTCCGCCGCGGAAGCGACGGGATTTCCAAAAGCGGGAGTGGAGCTTTCGGGCGGTCATCTTTATCCCACCCTTACCGTCCACCGTCCCCTGGGCGGCGGAGACGTCACCTGGGGCCTGCAGGGCAGCACCTCCCTGGGCGAGTGGACTACCCTTACGCCTGCGACTCAGCAGACGGGAGCCGCAGTGGCGGTGCCCGGTGATGCCGGCGCGGAGTCCGTTACCTGGCGCGGCCCGGAAGGTGCCTCCGGGCGCAGTTTTCTCCGGGCAGTAATCAAGCCGGGCGGCAGCTACGTCAATCAGCGCCGCAGCCTCGCTTTTCCAGGCGGTGTGACCCACGTGCTCCATTCATTTGACACGCTCACCGGTGGATTTCGTAGCCGCGAATATCTTCTCACCGGCCTCCCGGCGGGACAAAGTGTGACGCTCACGCTGCGTTCGGATGCCTTCGATCCGGTGCTCAAACTTCTGAACGCCGACACCGGAGTCGTGCTCAACACTTCCAATACCAATACGGCGGGCGGCAACGACGAGACGATCACCTTCATCCCCTCGGCCGGCGTCCGCTATTCGGCACAGGTGACGACCCAGGCGGCAGGCGGCACCGGGGAATTCACACTCGCGGTATTCCAGCCGCCGGCGGGCCTGACCACCATTTCAGGCTCTCAGACAAAGTCGGGTTCACTCGCGATAACGGACCCGCGTGACAGTTTCTACCCGGACGGCATCTACTATTCCGACGACTACCTTTTCACCGCCACCACGGCGACGCCCGTGCTGATCCTGATGTCGTCCAATTCCTACGATCCCAGCTTCTCCATCATCAATGCGGAGACCAGCCAGCTCCTCTTTGCCGGAACCGGACGCGAGGACAACGCGGCAGCCATGCAGGCGTTTCAGCCGCGTCCCGGAGTGCCTTATATTATCAGAGCCTCATCCAATGTGGCGGAGGAAACCGGGAACTACACCCTCAAAACCTCGGCGGTCACCACCATCGCTACAGGCGAACAAAAGTCCGGCTCCCTGTCCTCCACTGACGGGGTGGATCCGGATTCCGCTCCGGACGCTTTTTATTATACTGACGTCTTCGCCTTCACGCCTGCGTCTTCCGCAGCCGTCTCGGTATTCATGTCGTCGGGTGATTTCGATACCGCGTTCAGTTTAATCGATTCAAGAACAGGCAGATTTGTTGGTTCCGGATACGGCGTGGACAGTGACGGGATTGGCATGCAGACATTCGTGCCGGTGGCGGGCGTCACGTATTTTGTGAGGGCCTCGTCCTATCAGGAATCGGTTCAGGGCAATTATTCACTGAAGGTAACAGCCACTCCCTCAGTGACCACGGGGGCGACGATCAATCAGCAGTTCAGTTCCAGTGACGGAGTGGATCCGTATTATGCGCCGGACGGGGCCTACTATGCCGACGATTACATCCTCAGCGGAGCGGTGGCGGGAACTCCGCGCACGGTGACGGTAACGTCCAGCACGGTGAATGTGACGGTTGAAATACTGGACGCAGGCTCCGGCGAGACGGTCGCTTACAACGACGACGCTTCACAGGGCGTTACCAATTCTTCAACGACCTTTACTCCGCAGGCCGGTCGTTCCTATATCGTTCGGGTATCGGAATTCGATGAACTGGCCGTGGGAGCCTATGTGCTCAAGGTGCAGTAACGCCTAAAAGCCCATTCCCGGTGGCAGACCCATGCCCGCGGTGATCTTTTTCATCTCCGTTTCGGAAACCTTCCGGCCTTCCGCGAGAGCCTGCCGCACGCCGGTGAGAATGAGGTCTTCGAGGATTTCCACGTCTGCCGGATCGACGACGGAGGGATCGATGCGGATGGAGGTAACGTCTCCGGCGGCGGTTGCCGTGACGGTTACCTTGCCCCCTCCGGCCGTCGCTTCCACGGTGCGTTCAGCCAGCGCAGCCTGAGCAGATGCTACATCTTTTTGCATCTTCTGGGCCTGTTTCATCATTCGGGAGAGATCCATGGAGGGGTGGGAGGTAAGAGGTGAGAGCGTTGCTGACTGACAAACCGGGTGGAAATTACTTCTTCTCCACAAGCCAGATGTTGCGATACCGAACCGGATTGCCATGATTTTGCAAGTGAAGGGGGGCCGGGTCCGGCCCTTCTCCGAGAGGCGCGGCGGTGGTCGCTTTCGGAATCTCCACATCTTTGTGAATCACGACTCCGTTGTGCTTCACTGTCGCGCGCGCATTGGCGGTTTTTTTGCCTTTCGCGTCGAATTTAGCCGCCGTGTAATCGATGTCGTAAGTCTGCCACTGGAGCGGCGGATAGCACATATTGAGGTCCGGCGCTTTCACGGAGTAGATGCCGCCGCATTCGTTATCCCTCCCTTCCAGCCCGAAGGAGTCGAGCACCTGGACTTCGTAGCGGCTCTGATTGTAGAAGCCGCTGTTGCCCCGCTCCTGGCCGCGGGCCGCGGGCTTGTAGGCCAGCATAAACTCGAGGTGGATGCTGTAGCTTTGGAATTTCTGCTTCGTGGTTTGGCCTTCTTTGAGGAGCTTGTCCTCGCTCATGCCGGACCCCTCCCATGCGCTGGTACCGCTGCCGTCAAAGAGGATGACCGCTCCCGCCGGGGCCTTGGCGCCGAGTGTCGGGCTTTTCCGCTCCACCCGCTCAAAGGTATCTTTGCCCAGTGTGATTTTCCCGCCTGCGACGGTGCCGAGTTGACTGGCGAGCGTGAGCTTTACAGTGCCGTCGGAGGATACGGCATTGCCGCGGTCGGTCTGGGATTTGTTGCCGCTCCAGCCGTCTCCGGGCAGCCCGCCGCGGTAAAGAACGGCATCAAATTTCCCGCCGCTAAGAGCGACGAGTTGGATTCCCGTCTTTTTACCCTCCAGATTTCCGGTATATTCCCCCTGAACAGCGAAATCTGCATCGGCCAGCTTGCGGTCCATCGCCACCAGTTCGTACGGCTTGCCCGGCGCGGCCTTTGCGGGGGGATCCGCGCCGAAGGCGGCAGGCAAAGGAAGGAGAGTGGCGGCAAGGAGGATGGCTTTCATGGCAGGATGAGATGCAGGTGGTCGAGACAAATGGTACTCCAGGTTTCGAGTTTATCACGCCGGAGTTCCAAATCCGCACGGGAGAGGAATTCCAGATTGGTAATCGGCGCCTCGTTGGCCGCCACGTCTTCACTGTCCAGGTCAAAGAGATGCACCACTCCGATGTGCACCTGGCCCACTTCGTTGGAGTCGTCATTGATGAGCGCCACGATGCGCTGGCGGTAGCCAGTGTTCAAAAGAAGCTCCTCATTCATCTCCCGGTCCACACCGGTGAGATAGGTGTCTTTTTCCAGCGAGGCCTGCGCGGCATCCTCCGAATTGATGTGTCCGCCGATGCCCAGCGAGCCCTTGTCAGCGAGCCGCTTTTCCCCGCTTTTTCCTCCGCGCACATAGTGCAGGAACCGGCCGTTGCAGTGGAACAGCGCGTAGGG
>DATAIE010000103.1:0-5164 GCA_036262875.1 Verrucomicrobiales bacterium | reverse complement strand
CAAGTCCCAGGAGGTCTTCGACGAAGACCTCAAGAATGCAGCGGCCAAACTCACGCCGGAGCAAAAGGAAGCGATGATCTACAAGCGCCTCGCGGCGGAGCACTCGAAGGCCAAACCGATGCCGGAAGCCGATGTCCGCGCGTGGTTCGAGCGCCTCTTCAAAGGCAACTACGTGCCTCATGTTATCGAGCCCTCCGCCGGTCTCGACCGGATGGCGCTGGCGGTCATCGCCAAAGCTTTCAGCGAAACCACCAAAGTCGACGAGAAGGACCCGAAGAAGTCTGAGACCATCACCGTGCTGCGTTTCCACCCGCGAATCGCCCCGGTGAAATGCGGCGTTTTTCCGCTGCTGAAAAACAAGCCGGAACTCGTGGCGAGAGCCCGCGAAGTCTATGCACAGTTGAAAAAGCACATGAACTGCTTCTACGACGAAACCGCCAGCATCGGCCGCCGCTACGCGCGTCAGGATGAGGCGGGCACGCCGTTCGGTGTCACCATCGATTTTGAAACGCTGGGCGAAAAGGGACCGGAACTCCAGGACACAGTGACCGTGCGCGAGCGCGACAGCAATGAGCAGCACCGCATCAAGATCAGCGAACTGACCGGCTGGCTGATGGAGCGCATTTCCTGACGGCACGCCGTTCTCCGTCACCATGAGCGAATGCAGCAAAGCGAAAGCCCTGCTTCTCGCCGCACGGTTGAAGACCCTTCCGGCGGCAGTGGCTCCGGTGGTGGCAGGCAGCGCGCTGGCGTGGAGGCTCGAGGGTGCTTTCTCGTGGCTGTTGGCAGTTGCCACGCTGCTCAGTACGATTTGCATTCAGGTCGCGACCAACTATTTCAATGATGCCGTGGATTCCGCCAAAGGGGCAGACACGGCGGAGCGCATTGGGCCTGTCAGAGCCACCGCCGCCGGTCTGGTGACCCGCCGGGAGATGCTCCTCGCAGGGCTGGGTGCCGTGCTGATGGCGGCGGTCTTTTCCATTCCGCTGCTCCAGGCCCGGGGATGGCCCATCCTGGGGATTGGAGTGGTATCGCTGTTTTTCAGCTACGGCTACACAGGAGGCCCCTGGCCCCTCGCTTACAGAGGAATGGGGGAATTGTTCGTGATCCTCTTTTTTGGACTGATCGCGGTGAGCGGCACCGTCTTCGTGCATACCGGACACTGGCACCCGGAAGCGCTGCTGGCGGGGGTGCAAATCGGATCGTTGAGCACCGCCCTCATCGCGATCAACAACCTGCGGGACATCGATGAAGACCGGCGGTCGAAAAAGCGGACGCTGGCTGTACGCACGGGAGTGGCGGCGGCACGCGGAATGATTGCCGTGTGGCTGCTGGTGCTGCCCTATGGAGCCGGGTGGCTTTGGGCGAAGGCCGGTTATGGGAATTTATCTGTTTATCCCCTTCCCGCTCTTCTCGTGGGGGCAGTGCCGGTCATCGGCGTTTTCCGTCATTTGCCCTCCCCTGTTTACAATAAGTTTCTCGCCCTCAGCGCCTTGCATTTGGTGCTGTGGACCGGACTGTTCACCTGGGCCTGCCTCGGAACGTAAGCGGCAATCAGAGGCATAGAACTCTCCGCCCTTGCCGGGAGAACGTGAACGGTCCTTCTTTCCTTCCGATTCCTATTCTCCATGCAACGATACCACGACCTCCTGCGCCACGTCCTCACCCATGGAAAGCAGCGCGTGGACCGCACGGGAGTCGGCACCATTTCGATTTTCGGGGCGCAGGCGCGGTATGACCTCCGCGCCGGTTTCCCCCTCGTGACGACGAAAAAAGTGCATCTCCGCTCGATCATTCACGAACTCCTCTGGTTCATCGCGGGCGATACGAACATCCGTTATCTCAAGGAAAACAATGTCACCATTTGGGATGAGT
Source organism: Verrucomicrobiales bacterium (assembly GCA_036262875.1). Lineage (GTDB taxonomy): Bacteria > Verrucomicrobiota > Verrucomicrobiia > Verrucomicrobiales > V1-33 > V1-33. Next base: position 3,289 of record DATAIE010000103.1, on the reverse strand, counting down.
GGGCGGATGAAAACGGCGACCTCGGCCCCGTGTATGGCAAACAGTGGCGGCGCTGGCCGGCATCCGACGGCACCACCATCGATCAGTTAAGGGAAGTCATTCAGCAGATTCGCACACGCCCGGAGAGCCGCCGCCTCATCGTGAGTGCCTGGAATCCCGCCGAGGTCCCCCATATGGCGCTGCCGCCCTGCCATACACTTTTCCAGTTTTATGTGGACCTCGATGAGCGGACTCTCAGTTGCCAGCTCTATCAGCGCAGCGCCGACCTCTTTCTCGGAGTACCCTTCAATATCGCAGGATATGCGCTCCTCACCATGATGGTGGCGCAGGTCACCGGGCTGACGCCGGGCGACTTCGTGCATACCTTTGGTGATCTCCACATTTACCTGAATCACCGGGAACAGGTGGACCTCCAGCTCAGCCGCGCGCCGAAACCCCTGCCCGTGATGCGCCTGAACCCTGACGTGAAAGAAATCGAGGAATTCCGGTTCGAGGACTTCACGCTGGAGAACTACGAACCCTGGCCCGCCATTCGCGCGGCTGTCGCCGTATGAGCGCAGTCTACAAGGCGGTAGCCGCCATGGCGGCCAACAGAGTCATCGGACGGGATGGTGCGCTGCCCTGGCGGCTGCCGGAGGATATGAAATTCTTCCGCACCCTGACCACCGGACACCCCGTCGTCATGGGGCGGAAAACGTGGGATTCCCTCGGGAGGCCGCTTCCCAACCGGCGAAATATTGTCCTCAGCCGCAGCATGCGGCCCGTGGAGGGAGCGGAGGTGGTCGGCTCAGTGGAGGAGTTGAAATCCCTCGGCCTCACGGGGGACGTGTATGTTATCGGAGGGGCGGAGATTTACCGTCTGCTCATGCCGGAGTGCACCGTAGTGTATTTGACCGTATTGACTGCGGAGGCCGACGGCGATACCCGTTTTCCGGAGTTTGAGAGCCTCTTTCCCCGCGTCACCGTTCTGGAACGCCTCGAGGGCGCAGCGGAGTGGAGGCTCTACGAGCGGAGATAAAAAGACACCCGGCCGGGAAATCCTAAAACTTCACGGCCGGGCGGGTGGCGTGTGGGGCTGCCAGTCCAAATCTTTCAGGGTGCCGACTTTTTCGTCAGGGCCGAAACCATATCGATGTGCTTTTTGATCACGGGGAGCATCTTGTCGATGTAGGCGACTACTTCTTTCGATTTGGCAATCTTCCTTCCTCCCTCATAGAGGGTGGCGTCGTCGGTGTGGCCTTTCGCCACCTCCGCCAGGAAGGCGATGTCAAACTTTTCGCCCTTCAGTTCACTGAGTTTTTTGTAGGTCGCCTCGACCTCTTTATCGGGCACATCAGGCAAAAGTACTTTCAGGCCTTCAGCGATGGTCTTAAGCTCCCCGTTCGCAACGGTGTGGTCCTTGACCATCGTTGCAGCGAACTCCTTCAATTCAGCGCGGGCAGCATTTTTTTCCGCCAATCCCGCAAGACGAACCTCCGCTCTTCCTCCTCTGAGCGCGAGCATCACAAAATCCTGCTCCGTCGCCAGGGGAGGCACGGGTTCGGGAAGCTTCGGGTTTTTGGGCACTACTTCGGGCTCGCCGGGAGGAGAGATACCCGGAGGCGTTTTTGAAGTAGCGTCCCGGTCTGCCGCCACCGCAAGGAACGATGCGGTGAAAATAAAGGAGAGCGCAAGAGAGAGGGAGAGATGGGAAGGTTTCATGGAAGCGAGGTTTTGCAGGCGGAGTGCCAGGGGTTTGCTTCGGGTTGCGCAGGGGAGTTTGGGTCGTCAGGCGGGGTGCATGATGCATTCTGCAAGCCGGTATGGTTTATGGCTCGTCGACCGCGTCCTCATCCTCCGTCACTGCCTCAAGGCGAAGCTCGCGATCCGCCTCTTCCACGCCCTCCTCCACCAGTTCGATGGCAGGATCGTCGGAGTCGGGAGGCTGAGTCACATGGCGGCTCCCCGTTTGGGAAGGCGGTTCGTCCCAGGCGGTGAGATTCTCCATTCCGGGAGGAACCTCCGCGGCGGGAACATCATAGACCTGTGTTTCATCCGGATTGCGGGCCGGCGCAGCGCTCGTGTAAGGCGGATCGTCCATAAAAGATGCCGCTGCACGACGCGTGCCTCCGCGAACGCGAGGAGACTCAAACCGGCAAGACGGCCTTTACTCAGCCCTTCGAAAGGCGATGTTCCTCTCTATGGATGTGAAACCGCCTTTGCGCACCCGCACCTGGATTCGAGGCCTGAGCCTCGCGGCAGCGGTCCTCGCAGGTTTGCTCCCGGGTGAATGCCCCGCACAGAATATCGGAGATCCATGGTCGGGATACGGCCACGATCCGCAGCACACGGGCATCTCCCGTTTTCCCTCGCAGCCGATGAACCGCATCCTCTGGCAGACGCCCGTGGACCTGAACCGGCAATACAGCGGCTCGAGTCTTCTCATTCACTACGGGTCTCCGCTCGTCACGAGAGCCAATACCGTGATTCACCCCGTGAAAACCGGTGCCCGGGATGGATTCAAAGTCGAGGCCCGCAAGTCCACGGACGGCTCGCTGCTGTGGACACAAACCACCGATTATTCCCTCGTGGACAGCGGCTGGCTGCCGCCGTGCGGAATCGCGCTCTCGCCAAAAAACCGCGTCTGGATTCCCGGGGCCGGAGGGACGCTCTATTGGCGGGACACGCCGGATTCAGCCACCGGACCTGGCGGGCAGGTGGCGTTTTATGGCCTCTCCCACTATCAGGCCGATCCCTCCGGATTCGCCGCAAATGTGAAGATCAACACGCCCCTCACCGTGGACCGCTACGGCAATGTCTATTTCGGGTTCGTGGTCTTCGGGACGACCACCCCTCCTCTCAGCGGAGGCATCGCACGCGTGACGGCGGACGGAACCGGATCGTGGGTGTCGGCGGGCACAGCCGCCGCCGACGGCAGCATGACACAGGTGGCAGCCAACTGCGCGCCCGCCCTCAGCAACGATCAGCGGATTCTGTATGCGGGTGTCAGCAGCGGTAACTATTCCAGCGGCGCGCTCGTTTCGCTGGACAGCCGCACACTGGCTCCATTGGCCCACGTGAAGTTGAAGGACGCCAAATTTCCCGAAAATGACGCGCTCGTCGCCGATATCAGCACCTCCTCCCCCACCGTGGGGCCGGATGGCGATGTGTATTACGGTGTCATTGAGAGCCCCTTTCCCCACAACAACGACCGCGGGTGGCTCCTGCATTTTGACAAAACCCTGACACAAACCAAAATTCCCGGCGCCTTCGGTTGGGATGACACTGTGACCGTCGTTCCCCGGGCCTG
>DATAIE010000102.1:0-5373 GCA_036262875.1 Verrucomicrobiales bacterium | reverse complement strand
TCCCTCTCGTCGATCTGTTCCGGTTCCCCACCATCGCCGCCCTTGCCCGTCACCTCGATCCCGCCGCCACCACGGCCACTGCGGCGGTGCAGGTGATGGACCTTACCCAATCCCGCGCCGCAGCCGCCAGAGCGGCCGCGGCCAAAGCCCGTGACTCCCGCATCCGCTAGCCCCCTGTCTATGCCTGCTGACACCAACACTCCCCTCGAAGGAATCGCTATCATTGGAATGGCCGGACGATTTCCCGGCGCTTCCTCGATAGATGAATTCTGGCAAGTGCTCGTCGAGGGAAAGGAAACCATCACCACTTTCGACCGCAGTGCGCTTCCTCCGGAGGAGCCGTCTGCGGATGCCGATTATCTGCCGCGCCGGGGCGTGATCGACCGTCCGGAGTGGTTCGATGCCGCGTTCTTCAATATCGCTCCCCGCGAAGCCGAGACGATGGACCCGCAGCAACGGGTGTTCCTCGAGGCCTGCTGGCATGCGCTGGAAAATGCAGGCTGTGATCCGGCACAGTATCCGGGCTCCATCGGCGTTTTTGCCGGAATGAGTAACAACTCGTGGCTCCAGCACCGCATCCTTCCCAATGCGGAACTCCGGGCGCAGATCGGTTATGAGAGCGCGATGATCGCGAACGAGAAGGACTATCTCGCGACGCGCACGGCTTATAAACTCAACCTTCGCGGCCCGGCGCTGAATATCTATACAGCCTGCTCCACTTCGCTCGTTGCAGTGTGCCAGGCGGTGCAGGCGCTGCAATCCTATCAATGCGATGCCGCGCTCGCCGGCGGCGTGAGCGTGAAGTGGCCGCAGGAACGCGGGTACACCGCTCAGGAGGGCAGCATCTATTCTCCGGACGGGCGCTGCCGCCCGTATGATGCCGCCGCCACCGGCACCGTCTTCAGCAATGGCCTGGGCGTGGTAATGCTCAAACGCTTGGAGGATGCAGTGCGCGATGGAGACCACGTTTGGGCCGTGATCAAAGGCGCGGCGCTCAACAATGATGGCGCGGAGAAAGTGAGTTTCACGGCACCCAGTGTGGACGGGCACGCCGAAGTGATCGCGCTGGCTCAGGCCCTCGCAGGTTTTGAGCCCGACAGCATCGGTTACATCGAAGGGCACGGCACCGCGACGCCCATTGGGGATCCCATCGAAGTGGCAGGACTGACGAAAGCTTTTCGCCGCGGCACGGATCGCAACGCCTTTTGCGGCCTCGGTTCGTTGAAGTCGAACATGGGCCACATGGACGCCGCGTCCGGCGTGGCCGGTTTGATCAAGGCAACGCTGGCCCTGCATCACCGGCAGTTGCCGCCCACGCTTCATTTCAAGTCGCCCAATCCCTCGCTCGGACTGGACAGTACTCCCTTCTTCATCGTCGACCGGCTCAGGAACTGGGAAAGTGAACAGCCGCGCCGCGCGGGGGTCAGTTCGTTTGGCGTGGGAGGCACCAATGCCCACGTGGTGCTGGAGGAGACGCCCGCCCTGGAAGAGCAGCCTGGCAGCGAAGGACCGCAGGTGATCGTCGTGTCTGCGAAAACCGCGACGGCTCTCGACCTTGCGTGCAGGGATCTCGCAGCGTGGTTTGACCGGCACTCCGGTGCTATAGCGGACGCCGCCTGGACGCTGCAAACGGGACGCCGTGCCTTTGGCTTCCGGCGGGCCGTGGTGGCCTCTTCTGCGGCAGAGGCCGCGCAACAGCTTCGTGAGAAAGCCGCGCCCTCCAGTGGTCAGGATCGTTCCAGCGCACCGCTGATTTTGCTTTTCCCTGGTCAGGGAGCGCAGCACCTGCGCATGGGAGCGGCGACGTATCACGCCGAACCTGTCTTCAAAGGCGCTTTCGATGAATGCGCGGACCTTTTCCTGCCGTTCCTGAATTTTGATCTTCGTGCCTTTCTCGAAGCCCCGGCTGACAGCGAAGAACTCCGCCGGCAGTTGGACGATACCCGATTCACTCAGCCCGCGCTCTTCGCGGTCGAGTATTCCCTCGCCGTCCTGTTGAAGTCGTGGGGGCTGAAACCCGCCGGCATGATTGGTCATAGCATCGGCGAATACGTTGCAGCGGTACTCGCGGGCACGCTCTCTCTGCCGCATGCGGCAAAGATCATTGCCGCGCGCGCACGGATCATGTCACAGCAGGAGCGCGGATCGATGCTGGCCGTTTCTCTCCCTGAGGCTGAGGTGGCCGCAAAACTGCCTCCCGCGCTGGACATCGCCACGATCAACAGTCCAACCCTGACGGTTGTCGCCGGACCCGCAGAGGAAATCGCCGTCTTTGCCGCCTCTCTGGAGGCGGAGGGCACGGGTGCCCGCGTGCTCCAGACCAGTCACGCGTTCCACAGTCGCATGATGGACGCGGCGCTGGAGGAGTTTCGTGAGGCATGGCAGGGTATTGATCTGCGTGCGCCGCGGATTCCGTGGATTTCCGATGTCACCGGTCAGGCCATTACGGAGGCGGAAGCGACCTCTTCCGACTACTGGGTGCGGCATTTGCGCCATACGGTGCGTTTTGCTGACGGCGTGGGTGCGTCTTGCAGTGAAGGGCCGTGCGTCTTCGTGGAGTGCGGTCCTGGCACTTCGCTCTCCTCCCTCGTTCGTCGTCATCCTTGCGCCAAAGACTCCGAGTGCATCTCTTTGTTTCCGCCCTCCAAAGACGGCGGAGAAGGAGAATACAAAGCCCTGCTGACAGGCGCAGGAAAACTGTGGGCGGCAGGAGCAGCGATCGACTGGTCAAAATTCCATGCGTCTCCGGGCCGTCGGGTGCCGCTGCCGGGATATCCCTTTGAGCGTCAGCGCTTCTGTCCGGACACTCATCTGCCTCCGGGCACGCGCCGCGATGGCGAAGGCTGGCTTCACTATCCATCCTCGCAAACGCCGGCACCGGCTCCAGTCGCATCACCGGAGCCTGCGGTGACTAACAATCCACCGGCCGCTGCGGCGGTGAAAATCGTTTCCATGGATCGCCGCACCCATTTGATTTCCGAGGTGCGGAGTCTTCTGCACCGCACCTCCGGTATCGACATTACCACTGCCGATCCGGCTGCCGCATTCCTGGATCTTGGATTTGACTCTCTATTCCTCACCCAGGCCAGCCTGGCGCTGAAGAAACACTTTGGTATCAAGATCACCTTCCGGCAGTTGATGGAGCAGCAGTGCAGCATGGAGGCCCTGGCCTCGTGGCTGGATGAAAAGCTGCCGGCGGGATCGTTTTCTCCCGTCGTTCAGGCACCCGTACCGGTGGCCGCAGTAACGACCGCACCCGTCCACTCCGGCAGTGTGGAGGACCGGCTGGGCAGAATCGAACTGGCGCTGGCGAAGCTCACGGGCGTCCCCGTCGCGGCCCCCGCCGCTCCGCAGGGCACGGTCTTCACGGTTTCGGTGAAGGAACAGACAGGCTCGGAGGGAAAACGAATCGCCTTCGGTCCTTTCCGGCCACTGGAGAAACGGACGGAGGGCGGACTGCTTCCGCAGCAGCAGGCGCATCTTTCGCAACTGATCGCGGACTACTGTGCCCGTTATTCCAAGTCGCGCCAATTCACTGCGGATCACCGTCCGGTATTCGCCGATCCCCGCGCGGTGGGCGGCTTCAATCCTCTCTGGAAGGAGATGGTTTTCCCTGCGGTTACGGATCGCAGCGAAGGCGCTTATCTCTTCGATATCGACGGCCATCAGTGGATCGATGTGGTGCACGGATTTGGCTCCGGATTTTTCGGGCACAAGCCGGCCTTCGTGGTGGATGCGATCAAAGCGCAACTGGACCGCGGTTATGAAATCGGCCCCACGAGTCCGCTGGCGGGAGAAGTGGCGAAACTGGTGTGCGAATTTTCCGGCAAGGATCGTGTCGCGTTTTGTAATACCGGATCGGAGGCGCTCATGGCCGCCATTCGCGTGAGCCGCACCATTACCGGCAGGGACCGCATCGCGATGTTCGCGGGAGCGTATCACGGCATCTTCGATGAGGTGCTTGCCCGTCCGCTGGTGTCCAACGGTGAACTGCGCACTATCCCCATTGCTCCGGGCATTCCGGAGAGCGCGCAGGCGAATATCATCGTGCTGGAGTACGGGCATCCGGAGTCGCTGGAGATCATCAAGCGGCATGCGCATGAGATCGCTGCAGTGCTTGTGGAGCCGGTGCCGAGCCGGAGGCCGGATATTGCGCCCGTGGAGTTTGTGCAGGAATTGCGCCGCATCACAGCGGAGGCCGGCACGGCACTCGTGTTCGATGAGGTGGTGCTCGGATTCCGCACGCATCCTCAGGGGGCACAGCATCTGTTTGGCATCAGTGCAGACCTTGTCAGCTACGGAAAAGTCATTGGCGGCGGCATGCCCCTGGGCGTGCTCGCGGGCACACGGCGCTTCATGGATGCGCTTGATGGCGGCCAGTGGGAATACGGGGATGACAGCGCACCGGAGGTGGGTGTGACGTTCTTTGCGGGCACCTTCATCCGCCATCCGCTCACCATGGCGGCGGCGCGCGCGGTGCTGCATAAACTGAAGGCGGAGGGACCGGCGCTCCAGGCGAACAACGACGCCAAAGCCGCGGGCTTCGTGCAGCAGTTGAGCGACTTGTTTGTGGAACTGGGAGTGCCCGTCACGGTCACCCGCTACAGCAGCCTCTGGATGCTGCATGCGGATGCGGCGCTGAAACACTTCAGCCTGCTCTTCTATCACCTGCGTCTGCGCGGCATCCACATTTGGGAGGGGCGCGGGAATTTTGTCAGCCTCGCGCATACGCAGGACGATCTGGATGCCGTTCTGGCCGCGTTCCGCGAAAGTGTCGTCGCCATGCAGGACGGCGGATTTCTTCCCCGTCCCGCCGTGCCGGTAGCACTCGATGTACCGACGACGCCTGCCCAGCGCGAGATGTTCCTGCAATCGCAGTTGAGCGTCGACGCTTCGCTCGCGTGCCATGAGAGCCTCACCATCCGTCTGCGCGGCAAGGTGGATGCCGGCCGGGTCGCGGGCACGCTCGATCAGATCGTCGCGCGCCACGATGCACTCCGCTCCGTATTCACCCCGGATGGAATGACGATGACCGTCGCGCCCAAAGGTTCGTGGCCGCTCCGTGTGAAGTCAGGATTGGATGCGGACCTTCTCGCGCAGGAGGACTTCCTGCAGCCGTTCGATCTCAACCACGGACCGCTCGTGCGGGCCACGCTGGCGGAGACGGCAGAGGACGAGGCGCACCTCATTCTGACGGCGCATCACATCGTCTGCGACGGATGGTCCTTTGGCGTCATCGTCAACGAATTCACCGCTCTGTATGAAGGGCGCACGGTGCCGGCTCCCGTGGCCTATGCGGACTATGCCCAGGAGGAAGCCCTCCGCCGGTCCGGCAGTGAACACGAAGAGCAGCGGGAGGCGTGGAAGGCGATG
>DATAIE010000101.1:0-3717 GCA_036262875.1 Verrucomicrobiales bacterium | reverse complement strand
GAGGACAGCGTCTTTGCCCGGATGTACCTCCACAGCAATGCGGCAGCCGGCATCAGCGCGGACATCCGCTTCAACCACAACATCATCTCCCACGCCCGCCTGGAGAACAACGGCAGCCAGGGGATCTTCATGCGGGACAGCAATTTCAATACGTTCACCCACCTCACGGTGAACCGGAACGGCGCACAGGGCATCTTCATCGCCCAGGCGGATGATTCCAAGAACACCCCCTGCACCGGCAATGTCTTTTCCGACCTCACTGTCTCCAACAGCAAGGGCGTGGGCCTGCGGGTGAATGACGTCAGTTGCGTCGCCAACACGGTGACCAACAGCCGCTTTGAAAAGAACGGCGAAGGCGGCGTCAGCGAAGCTTCCGAGAAGCTGATCGCTCTGGTGCAGGTGGAGGTGCAGTGAATGACGAACCACCGGGTTCGGTTATTCGTCATTCCTCACTCCGCCTCCGGCATCGTCGCCACCCCCCGCTTCACCTTCTTAAGATCACCCGCATGGAGCGCATCCGCGTCCTCCGGGTTGGCGATGTCTTCGACGAGATTGTGCAGCAGGCCATCCTTCACATCATAGATAAATCCATGGACAGAGAGGGACTGCCCGGTTTTCCATGCGCCCTGCACGATGGTGGTGCGGCTGACGTTCACCACCTGTTGCAAAACGTTCAGTTCACAGAGGCGGGCGCGCTGTTTCGATTCGCTCAGTGCGTCGATCTCTGTCCGGTAGTGGCGATACACGTCCTGGACGTGCCGCAGCCAATTGTCGATGAGTCCCAGCGAGAGGTTCTGGAGCGCGGCATTCACCCCGCCGCAGTTGTAGTGGCCGGTCACGATGACGTGCTTCACCTTCAGCACCTCCACCGCATACTGGACGACGGCGAGACAGTTGAGGTCCGAGTGGACGACGACATTGGCCACATTGCGGTGCACGAAAAGTTCGCCTGGAAGAAGGCCTACGATTTCGTTCGCCGGCACGCGGCTGTCGCTGCAGCCAATCCAGAGATACTCCGGTGCCTGCTGCTGGTAGAGAGACTGAAAGAAGCCGGGGGTTTCCGCCTCCATCGAGGCAGCCCAGTGCCGGTTCTTTTCAATGAGATGATTCAACGAACTCATTCCCGCTGCATGAGCGTGTCCGGCGGGAAGCGCAAGGAGGAATGGTCTCAGGACGCGGCATCCGCAAGTCTTTCGCTTTTGCCCGGATACCGGCGACCGGCTGCGGGGCGCTCAGCATTAGCCTCCGCAATGCAGGCATCGCGCTCGGCGATCAGCTTCCGCAATCTTGGCCAGTACTGGCGGCCGACGATATACCCGATGCACCTTGCGGTGCCGCAGCGGCAGGGATGATCCTGCCAGCAGTCGAGATCGAAGCCGTAGTCGAACGACAGTTCAGCACCCTCTTTGATTTTGCGGCGGGCCACGATCCAGATCTTGCCGCGAATGATCTGCGCTTCGCAGTTCGGTTCGCACGAGTGATTGATGAGCCTTGCGAGGTTCCACTCCATGCTGCCGTCCAGATCATGCTTCTTGTTGAGCGTGAAAAGATAGACGGCGCCGGTGCCGGACTTTAGAGACTCATCGTAGTGCGCCATGCCGCGGCGGTCGGATTCCGCTTTGGTGATCTTCTCGCCGCGATACTCAATGATGCGCTCGCCTTTGACGATGTCGCGTGCGGCGAAGACGCCGCGATTGTGAATACTGGACGATCTGACGATATAAAGCGGGTCGCGCGGGCCGGTGGACATGCGATGGAGGGGAAGGAGGATGAAGAAGAGAGCAGAGAGAATGCCGGGCGGCTTGCTTTTGGTCTGCCGCAATGGCAGGATACACATGCTGACCGTCTGAGGCGCCTGATGCCGCAGCCCGGAAAGTTTGCGATGAAAGCACATCGCATCACTAATTCAACAACTGACCGGACTTCTGCATAAGATGAATGAACCTCTGAACACGGCCGCAGTGGCAGCGACAGATCTTGCGGCGGCAGCTAAAGAGCTCCGCGCAGTGGCGGAGGCCAAAGTCACGCAGTTCACTGAGGCCCTGAAATCCGAAGACCTCAAGACACTCACCAGCCGCGCGGTGAATGAAGCCGCAGTGCGCTGGAAGGAGATGAGCACCAGCGCGGCCGCCTATGTGAAAGAAAGCCCTGGCAGAGCGGCGCTGGCGGCACTGGGCATCGGATTCGCCATCGGCCTGCTGTTCCGCCACGATTGATTTTCCTCTCTCAACCGGCCTCCTTCATGTCTCCCGAAATCATTCCTCTTCCTCAGCCTCCGCCGGCACAGCCTGCGAACATCACGCCGATGCCTGCCCCGCCGCCCCTCCCTGCAGAGGAGGATGCATGGTCGAAGTTGAAGAAGAACCCTCTGCTGCTTGCGGGCGGCGCGATGCTGGCCGGGATGGCGCTTACACGACTGTTCGCCACACCATCCGTACGGAAGCTGGCGCAGGATTTGGCCCAGGAAGCGATGAAGCGGGCAAAAAGCAGCACCGCGGAAGAGACAACGCCGCCCGTGGCGTCCCTGCTGGAGCAGGGAGTGGAAGCGCTGCGCCCGCAAGTGACTGAAGCCGCGAAGAGTTTTCTCGCAGCCATCCTCAAGAAGCCCTGAGGAGCGCACGGCGCAGCCGCAGGACACTACCGGGATTGCCGGTCTGTCAGCAACCTCACCACATCACCGTCAGGCAGCTTGTCGGGGCAGGCGGCGAAGAGTGAAGGCTGCCACGGATCCACCGTAAAGGTGAGATGGTCCTGCTTTCCAAGATACTTTCCGCTGCGCAAATCATAGAGGTGAGCGGCGGCGGGCCATTTGGCGGTAACTTCGACGGGCTTTTCCATCGCTTCGTTTCCTCCGGCCTGACTGAGCGCTTCACTCATTTGCCAGGCAATGTTCCGCTCAAAGGCGAACAGCCGCGCGCTGCCTGATTGATACCGGTGGCAGTAGACTCTGGCGGCGGCATCGACTTTGACGGGCGTCAGTGTCTTGAGGACAGACGCGACAAAGGAGGGAAACCCCTGCGCGGGAACGGGCTTCAGCCGTTCCGCGGCGTAGGCAGCGGCGCTCTCCGGACTTGAGCCCACCGCCTTCATGCGGAGCGTGAACGAAGCACCTGGAGCGGAATTCTCCACGAGCGCTCCACGCGTGCGCCATTTGCCGTGTTCGTCGAACACCCCGGCGAGGCCGCTCCCGGTGACGCTGCCTGGCGGCATCGCAAGCAGCGCACCCTGTTCACCGTCAGACAGAGCCCATGACTCCGGCAGAACGACCGAGGCCCCTTTTGGAAGCGTGGCCAACTGACTGCCGTGCACGAACTGCGGCGAATAACCAAGGTCTTCGAGCACCTTAACCCATCCCTCCCGGGCGCGGGCATGACGGTTGTGGGACGACTCATAACTGGAGAAACGCCGCAGCCATGAAGAGCCGTCCTCAATACTCTCGATAAGCCATGCGGCCTGGATCGAGGGCTGGCTGTAGTGAATGTAAACCGGGTCCACCTCGCGCTTTGCCCGGAGGAACAACTGGGCGAGCGGCGAGGTCATCGCCTTGAGCACGGGAGCCAGGCCTTTCGCGTGTGCGGTGAGGGGGCAGTCGTCCCTGCTCCAGTCGATGCAGTCTTCGCTCCACCAGATGATACAGCCGCGGTCCCCCAGAAGGAGCAAATGCCAAAGACGCCGCTGAGCGGCACGGGCATCCTTCTCACCGACGGTGGTGACGAT
>DATAIE010000100.1:0-4567 GCA_036262875.1 Verrucomicrobiales bacterium | reverse complement strand
CGGCTTCCATCGGAGCTGCCGGTGCCGCCCTCGCGATCTTTGGGCCAAAGCTCCTCAGCCTTCTGTGAATCCGGTGTCACGCCTCACTCCTTAACGATCACATGCCGGAAGGTGTTTGATTCCGTGTCGTAGATTCCAAAGGAGACCACCTGATAACGGCCCATGATTTCGCCAGGATTCGCCCACAGCGTGCGCCCCGTTTGGTGAATGTAGCGCCGGTGATCGTGGCCGCTGAAGACCGCGTCATACGCCTGACTTTCCGCCAGCCGCTGCGCGATGTCCGGATAATGATTGAGGCCAATCTTTCTGCCCCCGGCTTCCAGTTCCGCCAGTTGCCCGTGGAGGGTCACATGCAGATGCTGCGAGGCGATTTTGGAAAGATGGAGATGATCCCCGTCATTGTTGCCGGAGACACAATCCACAGGACCGGAAAATCCCTCGGCGATGGCGGCAAGGGTGAACGGGGCGCAGAAATCCCCAAGGAAGAACAGCCGCTCTGCTTTTTCCTCCGATACCGCCGCCAGAACGGCTTCAAGGTGATCGAGGCGGTCGTGAGAGTCGCTGAGAACCGCGATTTTCATGGCTCCATCCTGCCCGGCTTTACCGGACGCGCAACGCGCGATTGCGGGTTCCGGATTCAGTTCTTCAATTCCGGCAGCAGGGAGCTCACCTTTTCCTTCAACTCCTTGCCGGGCTTGAACTTGACGATCGCTCTGGCAGGGATGGGGACATCATTCTCGGGCGAATTCGGATTGCGTCCAATCTTGGGCTTGGTGACCCGGATTTCAAAAGTGCCGAAATTGCGCAGAACGACCTCGTTGTTTTGCGCCAGATAGCTGGTGACGTTATCGAGGAATAGCTGCAACACGTCAAAAACCTGATGCTGAGTGAGTCCGGTCTGGTCGCTGATTTGGACGACAAGATCCCGTTTTGTAATAGTGCCCATGACAGGGAGTTAGGGTAGGAGGTGAGAACGAATGGAGCAAAAAGCGGATAAAAAACCCAGGATTGTGACCCCAGCGTCGAAGGCGGATTAACCTTGCATGTAAAAATCGTCAACAATTCATTCCTCCCCGTAAGACATCGTTCCGGGAGAGCAAACAGGCCCATCCTGTGCGGATGCCCCTTGAGGACTCCGTCACTTCCGGGATAGACGTCTTTCATGGAGCTTCCTCCGTTCATCCAGGATACCCGGACCCTCTTCTTCGCGCCCCCTGCGCTGATGGACAGTCTGTGGGCCGGCGGCTGGAGGCACTTTGGCCGGGACTTCTTCCGCTACAGTCTCACTCTTTCCGATACCGGCGGGCTGCAGATCATTCAGCCGCTCCGTATGGAGCTCGCGGCCTTCCGCCCCTCCAGGAGCCAGCGGCGTGTCCGGAGCAAAAATGCCGGTGCGGAGATCCGCATCGTTCCCGCCACGGTGGACGCCGAGCGCGAGGAAATGTTCCTCCGGCACCGGGAGCGTTTCAGCTCCAACATTCCCGATTCCCTGCGGACGTTTATGCCGGAGGAAATCCCCGCCTCCATTCCATGTGAATGCGTCTCCGCGGAAATACGCGTCGACAACCGCCTCATTGCTGTCAGCTACCTCGATGTTGGTGCAACCGCCGTCTCCAGCGTCTATGCCATGTTCGAGCCGGATGAAGCATGGCGCTCACTGGGAACACTCACGCTTCTTGCCGAGATCGAATGGGCCGCCGCGCGGGGAATGAAATGGCTTTACCCGGGCTATGCCACCGTGCAGCCCAGTCACTATGACTACAAAAAAGCCTTTCGCCCATTAACCTATTTTGACTGGAGGGGAAACTGGCTGCCTTTGTAATCTCTTCGGCGGTCCAGGCCTCCCGCCGGCCTGCTTGCGTTTTGCCCCGCCGTCGGCAGAATGGGCTGGCATGTGCAAAGCCAAATCTGTTTCTTCGCCTTCCTCTCCGCTGACCGCGGTGGAAAAACGCAAACAACAGACGGCCCGCGCATACAACCGGTGGTCGCGTGTTTGGAATCTGGCGCGCTATACCAACCGCCGGATCTATCAGGCGGCGCTCGGGCAACTGGATGAGCGTCACCGGCGGGTGCTGGATGCCGGCTGCGGCACAGGCCTCATGAGCCTCAAACTCGGCGCCACCGGGCGGCAAACGACCGGCCTCGATCTCTCGCCCGACATGATCGGGCGTGCCGGGCGCAGACGTTCTCCCAACGTGGAATTCGTTCAGGGGGATGTCGAGAACCTTCCGTTCGCCGATGGTTCCTTCGATGCCGTGGTGAACCTGATCTCGTTTCATCACTATCCCGCCCCGGCACGCGCCCTCGCCGAATTCCGCCGCGTCCTCCGCCCCGGCGGCAGACTGATCCTCATCGCGTTCGACCGCAAATCCCTCTACATCAAACTGGCTCAACGCGTAAACCACTGGACCCGCTGGATCGCCGGTCATTCATGGCAAAAAACGGCGGAGGAAGTATCGGCGCTTGTAAAGCAGTCCGGTTTCGACCGCATCGAAGTCCATCCCGTTTGCTACTGGATCAGAACCTTCGCCATCGTCGCGGAGTAAGCAGTAAGGGAGGGTGCCGGCATTCCGGAGCGATGGCTTTGGTCGAATTTCTGCGACATCCGGCAGAGTGAGGGGAAGTCCGTGTCCCGAATGCGAAAAAGCCGCGCCCCGTTTCCGGAGCGCGGCTTGTGAAGGTTTATTCCGAGGCGGTCTTACATGGCTTCGAGCAGCGAATCGCCTTCGCTGTCGATTTCGTCGAGGCCGTCTGTCTTGCGGGTTTCGCCGGACTCCTTGAGCTTCATGTTGCGGTTCCGGTGGAAGCCGGTGCCTGCAGGAATGAGGTGACCCATGATGACGTTTTCCTTGAAGCCGCGCAGCCAGTCGAACTTGCCGAGCGTGGCGGCGTCGGTGAGCACGCGCGTCGTGTCCTGGAAGGACGCGGCGGAGATGAAGGAGTCCGTTTCAAGGCTGGCCTTGGTGATACCGAGGAGCACGGGCTCGGCTTCCGCCGGCTTGCCGCCCTGCTCCACGATCTTCGCATTGGCATCCTCGAAGGCGATGCGCTCCACCTGGTCGCCCCAGAGGAATTCGGTATCGCCCGGATCACTGATCTTCACCTTGCGCAGCATCTGGCGGATGATGATCTCAATGTGCTTGTCATTGATTTCCACGCCCTGCAGGCGGTAGACCATCTGCACTTCGTTGACGAGGTGCTCCTGGAGCTCGTGAGGGCCGAGAATCTCGAGGATTTCGTGCGGCACCACTGGGCCTTCCGTGATCTGGTCGCCCTTCTTCATGCGGTCGCCTTCGAACACGATGATGTGCTTGCCGCGCGGGACGAGGTGTTCCTCCTCTTCGCCGGACTCTTCGTCTGTGACGATGACCTTGCGCTTGCCGCGCACCATGCCGCCGATAGAAACCACACCGTCGATCTTGGCGATCTCCGCGTGGTCCTTCGGTTTCCGGGCTTCGAAGAGCTCGGCCACCCGCGGGAGACCCCCGGTGATGTCCTTCGCCTTGGAAACCTTCCGCGGTGTCTTGGCGAGCGTGGTGCCCGCGGCGACGTGGTCACCCTTCTTCACCGACATAAACGCGCCCGCCGGGATGGAGTAGCTGGCCAGCACTTCCTTCGTCTTCGGATGCACGAGGACGATCTGCGGGTGCAGGTCCTCCTTGTGCTCGAGCACGATCATCTGGTCGGAGCCCTTCTCACCGCTCTTGCCGAGGGTGATGCCGGGGATCATGTCGCGGAAGTCGATCACGCCCTCCCGCTCCGTAATGACCGGCACAGCGTGCTGTTCCCACGTTACGAGGGTTTCGCCCTTCTTGATGGCTTCGCCTTCACCTTTGTAGATGACGGAACCGATCACGAGCTTGTGGCTTTCGAGCTCACGGCCGTCCGCGTCATGGACGCTGACGGTGCCGTTCTTCGTCAGCACGATGTAGTTGTCATCCGTGGTCTTCACCGCGCGGATGTCATTGTAGCGCACCGTGCCGGAGTTCTTCACCTTCACGATCGGCTGCTTGAACGAGTTACTCGCCGTGCCGCCAAGGTGGAACGTCCGCATCGTCAACTGCGTTCCAGGCTCACCGATGGACTGTGCCGCCACGATCCCCACCGCTTCACCGATCTTGACTTCGGCACCGGTGCCGAGGTGCAGGCCGTAGCAGTAGACGCAGCAGCCGCGCTTGCTTTCGCAGGTGAGCACGGAGCGGATTTTGAGCTGCTCCACGCCGATGCGCATGAGCGAGTCCGCCTGCTTCTCGTTGATGATCTCGTTAGCCTTGATGATGACTTCCTTCGTCACCGGATCACGGACCGTCTCGCATGAGGCGCGGCCGTAGATCCGCTGCTTCAGGTCCACCACTTCTTCGTCCCCTTCATAGATGGAGCAAACGGTGATGCCGTTGGTGGTGCCGCAGTCCTGTTCGAAGACGATGACGTCCTGGGCCACGTCGACGAGCTTGCGCGTCATGTAACCGGAGTCCGCCGTCTTAAGCGCGGTGTCGGAGAGACCCTTCCGCGCGCCGTGCGTGGAAATGAAGTATTCCAGCACCGTGAGGCCTTCGCGGAAGTTCGA
>DATAIE010000099.1:0-3720 GCA_036262875.1 Verrucomicrobiales bacterium | reverse complement strand
GTCCACCTCCGCGACCTTCTTATATCTGATCGGGCTCATATCTTTTCCCCGCAACTGGCGGAACTTGATCTCCTTCTCCTGCACCGCGTTGTAGAGAGTCACCGGGATGTTCACCAGCCCGAAGTTGATGCTGCCTTTCCAGATCGGTCTCACGCCCATCCCTCCGCAACGCCCGTTCCAGCTTCACGTCTTTCGGTATTCAGCAAACCTGTAAGAGGTCCTGCCTCTGCAAAAGGAGGTGGAAGTCACCGGGGCTCTTATCATAGCAGGGGCTAAACTGCGGGGTCCGTCTTCTAACGCTACGGCTTATGAGCGCCCGCCCGGTGGCAATTCTTTCCCTGCCGCGCCGGGTATCGATTGACCCCGGGCCTTGACCATAAGCCGTGGAAAAAGCCGATCATGACGGCAGCGGCAATAAGCGCGGAGGGATGATCCAACCGCCGGCATCCCTCTGTCGGCATGAGCCGTATTTCGTTTGCCTGCCCCTTCTCCTCCAAAGGGCGGGCCGTCCGGCGGGAAACACGGGGAGAAGATCACCATCCCGCGGGGCGCTTTCGAGGCGCGACGGCTAACACACTGGCGCAGGGGCCGACGTTCAATCGATGAATTCTATCCCTCCTTACGTCATCGCTCAAAGCAGCTCCGACCGCCTTTGGGATTGGGTTATCCGCACTGGGCCGCTCACTGTTGGTCGCATTGGGGGCCGGGGAAGAGATTGAAGTCACATTCGACAAGTCCACCGCCGGCGTCGCTGCAAAGGTGGGCAGGCGAAAGCATGGAGGAATGGAATTCGGTAACGGATGGGATTTTCCCGCATGCCAGTTTGTCAGTCGTAAGCCTCGCGCAGGAACCGTTTCCGTCCCGCTTCATTTGCCACAACCGGTTTGATAAGTTCAACGCGGTGCGGACCATAAGTGCAGCCCCTTTTTGGATCCTGGTCATGGAGGACGACAAGCAAGGATTCGTTTTCGTCAATAACCGCCTTGAAGGCAACGCGCTCAACACCATTGCGGCGGTTGTAAGCGAGATCGCAGGCGAGGCGGTCGACGAACCTCGGATTGAGCAGGCCGACGAATGCGCTGCTCACCGGTTCGCGCGTCGGAAAGGAAGGGCGATCTTCTCTGAAAACAGCGCCCGCCAGTTGCGGCATGGCGATTGCAGAAAAGGTCGCGCCTTGGCGACGGTTCCCCGCCGCGGTACCAAACCAACAATCAAGACCATGCATATTATCGGAACTCTCATTGTCGGCCTTCTGGTCGGTGTCGTCGCGAAACTCCTCATGCCGGGTAAGGATCCTGGCGGATGGGTTATCTGTATTCTTCTCGGACTCGCAGGAGCGTTCGTTGCCGGCTTCATCGGCCGGTCTTTGGGATGGTACGCCGAAGGAGACTCGGCCGGATTTATCTTTTCGGTCGTCGGCGCGATGTTGCTGCTCGCCCTTTACCGGGCATTTAACAAGAAACGGATCGGGCCGGGCCCCGCCGCCCGTTGATTCCGCTACATTGATTCTGCCCCGGCTGCTGATGACAGCGGCCGGGGTTTTTTGTGTCGGATCACGCGGGAATCATGCGCTTCAAAACAAAAAGGCACGCACCTGCAAATGCAAATGCGTGCCGCTGAGCTTAGGTGTTCGGTCTTTTAGTGGCCGTCGCCGTCGGAATCACCGGGGATAGCATCTTCGACGCGGTTCCATGCGGCCCGGGCCGCATGTTTCGCTTTGTCCCATCCCAAGCGTGATTTGCCCTTCACCTTGTCCCAGTTAGACCGGGCGTTCCCTTCGACTTCCCCCCAGGTTTTTCCGCGGTTCACATCGTAGGAAGTGTAGCCATGACGGTAAGCGGGGCCGTAGTCGTCGTAGGTGTAGTCGGACTCGTAGTAAGGTTCCCGCCGGTAATTTTCAGACCAATGCGCATCTTCACGGGTCGGGTCGATCGATTCCGCCACTGCTTTGCCGGCAAAGGCTCCCGCGACGCCGCCGACGACCGCACCGACAGCTGTGCCGATGGGACCAGCCGCGGAACCGATAGCAGCTCCGGTAGCCGCTCCTCCTGCGGTGCCCACGCCCGTTCCTACGGGATGCGAGCCGGGTTCTCCTGTAATGGGATCTCTGTTTGCGTCTGTTGAAGTCTTCATGGTTTCTTTTGTTAGAGTTAACCGGCGTACCGGCGAACGGCCCCTATGCAAATCACAGACCCGGTGGGTGATCCCCGGCATGCCCGGGAAGAATTTACGCCGCACAGGTTCCTCTCGTTTGGCTCCGGCTCCAAGTATTGCATTTCGCATATCCCTGAGGGGCCGCCGAATGAGGACGCGCTTTGTTGCGGAAATCCACGCTTGCGAACCGGTTTGCTTGTAGTCCATTTGGACTAGCCCAAATGGAAACGCATCTCACTGAAAAACAAACTGCCGTCCTTGAATTCCTCCGGACCTTCCATGCTGAGCATGGCCACGCTCCGACTGAACGGGAGATTCAGGAGGGGATGGACATCAGCAGCCGCGCCGTTGTCCGGCACTACCTTTCCATTCTTGATCGGAAAGGATCTGTCACGCTCCAGCCCGGAAAATCCCGCGGGATCATCCTTCCTGAAGTTCAGGCGATTGCCGCGCTGCCGATGCTTTCCATCCCGGTTTTCGGGACCATTCCGGCGGGGTTTCCGATAGAAGGCCAGGAGGAAGCCGACAGTTGCATCACCGTCGACGCGGACACTCTCCACCTGCCGCGAAACGCCCGGACTTTCGCCCTGAAGGTGCGGGGGGAATCCATGTCTGGCGTGAACATCGTCACCGGCGATACGATCATCCTTGAGTTTAAGGAGCCCTGCCACGGGGATATTGTCGCCGCGCTGATCGATGGCGAGGTAACGCTCAAGCGCTATCTCATCCGGCGAGGGAAACCGTTTTTGCGAGCGGAGCATCCTGATTACCCGGACCTTATCCCCGCTCAAGAGCTGGTGATACAAGGAGTGATGGTGGCGCTCCTCCGGATCCCGCGGGAGCGAAAGAAACTCGGTTAACCGGTACGGCCATGCTTCTGCACATCGATGCGGACGCCTTTTTCGCTGCGGTTGAGCAGGCGGCGGATGCGCGGCTGCGCGGGAAGCCGGTCGGCGTAGGCGGAGGACAAAGAGGCGTCATCACGTCTGCCAGCTACGAGGCCCGCCGTTTCGGCGTGACCGGTGCGATGCCTACAGCCCGGGCCCGCCTGCTTTGCCCGAAGCTCATCGTAGTGCCGCCCGATTTTGAAAAATACGAACTCTTCAGCCGGAGGCTTTTCAGCTATGCCCACGACTTTACTCCGATGGTGGAGGTGGGCAGCATTGATGAAGGGTATCTCGATCTTTCCGGCTGCCGGGGAAAGTCGCCCGGTGACATTGGGCAGACGATTGGGCGAGCGGTGCAGCGAAGCCTCAGATCACGATTTCCGAGGGGATCGGACGGAATAAGCTGGTTTCTCAGATCGCCTCGAAGATGAGTAAGCCCGCGGGCTTCGTGGAAGTGTAGCGCGGGCGGGAAACAGATTTCCTGCACCCCTTGGAAGTGACGTGGCATCCCGGTGTCGGACCCGTACTCGGGAACACGTTCCGCACCGCAGGGCTTTCGACGATAGCGCACGTTGCCGCCACGCCTCCGCATCTGCTCGCGATGATCGCCGGAAGCAGCGCCCGGCAGCTTCACGCCTTTGCGATGGGCGAAGACGACCGTCCGGTCATTCCCGACGCG
>DATAIE010000098.1:0-3340 GCA_036262875.1 Verrucomicrobiales bacterium | reverse complement strand
TCCACGGTGGCGATCAGCAGGCGGGGCATGGTCCGCAGCGCATTGCGAAAAGCCCCCTGACGCAATTGGGAGGCGTGAGTGATGAAGCACCGTTCACTGTCTCCCGGCTCATCCTGCAGAGATTGGACCCATGCCTGCAATCCAGGCAGCGGGTCCAGGTCCGGCTCGAGGTGCGAGAGGAACTCCGCCACTTCCTCCTTTCGTGTGAGCGGCAGGCAGCGGGGCATCCGTTTTTCGATGCGCCATGCCTGCGAGGGACAGTCGCTGTTCCGTGAGGCCAGGATCGCGAGCGCCGTGGCGGCGGCGAACATCCGGGGCAGCCCCCACAGACGCAGGGAAAAGTCCACCAGCACCAGCGGCGGAGGATCGCGCCGGACGGCGGGCGGTTCGCGCCGCAGGTAGAGGGACTCTCCCATGACCATCCGCACGGCCATGATGTCAGGGTCCTGCGCGATCTCGGTAATCAGAAGCCTCTCGGGCGAGCCGCGGTTCGCGACATCGGACACGCCTCCGGTGGGCAGGTCATCGCGGAGGGACAGCTTTCGCGGCATTACCAGCGCCGCCATGATCCGGCGCACGATTTCCGCGAGCCCTCCCAGTTCCTGATCCCCGGCGAGATCCTTGAGCAAATCACTGAGCGGCGCGGACGCCTTTTCCTCCGGCTCCGCCTCCGGCAGCGGGGCGGGCTCCGGCACCTCCTCCACTCCCATGTTCAGCCGCGCCCGCAGTTTCTCCTCACTGAATGCCTCCAGACCCGCCCGCATGTAACCGAGATAAAACGAGGGATAAAAGGCCGGGGGCTGCGGCTCGTTCGTGGCGCCGCCATTGCGCCACGATTTCCAGTTCTCCCCCATGCGGGGCGAGAGAAAACGCGGGTGGAGGTCTTCGCAGAGCATTTGGACGATTTCCGCCCGGGCCACGGTGGTCTGGAGGGATACGGGAAGCGCAGCCAGTTTTCGCAGGGCGCGGCCCGCCTGTTCCAACTGTCCTTTGATCTCTCCGCGCGCCGTCCGGATGGACGGGTGGCTGTCCACAAACATCCCGCGGCACGCGGCCAGAATGTAGACCAGCACCGGAAGCACCGGCGAGGGACGCGGCCCGAACCGTTCCACGATGGCCTCCAGTTCCTCCACAAACGCGACCGTCTGTCCCTCCTCCCATACAATGACCCGCCCCGCCTCCGCCCAGCGCCACGGGCCGCAGGCTGGAGCAGCGTACGGATGGGGCCCGGCTTTGGGCTCTGTATTGGTCAATCGCATGAGGGGGAGTGCCTCTTCGTCGTCCCGAAAGGCGCTTCTTGCAATCCCGCTCACGCATTCGCACCATGTCGCCATGATTACCGCCCACGAGTTCCTCCAGTCACTCATGGCCGGAGGCGTGGCCTGCGTGCTCGCGCCCGGTGAGCCGCCCGACGACATCGAATGGGATTCAGCGCTGGAAGTGGTGGAAGCCTCATGGCGGCTGCACGTGCCCGCGCCCGTGCCGCCCTTCGATCCCGCCACCGGACGCTGGGCGGCACGCCTGCTCTACCGGGCCTGCCAGTTTCTCCTCTGGCGGGATGCCGGGGCGGAGATGGTGAAGAAAGCGCTCAGTCTGCCGCCGCCCGCCTGCCCGGATGAAGCTTCGCGCCTCTACTCGGCGGACCTTTGCCTGCGGTATTTGCCCTCTCTTTTAAAACACGCGGAGCGCCTTTCGCCGGACGATGTGCTGGTGCACGAACTCCGCCGGCTAGCCCGTGAGTGGCCGCTCTCCTCCGCCGGAACCCCGGACCTTGAACCGGCTCCGGACCTCACCGCGCTCATGCGGCATGCCGGTCTGCGGTGCCTTTACACGGAGCGCCTCATCGCCGCCGGGAAACCGCAACAGGCAGTCGACCCCGCCGCAGCGAATGCCGTGCGGGAAGCCCTGGGGGCTCATCCGGAACTGGCTCCCGCATTCGCTGCAAAGTAGCGCTTATCCGTCCGTCCGCCGCACCGTCACCGGTTTGCTGCCGCGGTGGCGTCCGCGTTCCTGCACGACGTAGAGGCAGTAAGAGGCGGTGCTGCCTGGGGCCTCCAGACCGTCGGCGGTCGCGTGCTCCAAAGAGGCCCCTTTGGGGATGTTTGCCACAAGCTGGCTGCCGCGGCGCTGGTATTCCGGCCCGGGGTGGAAGCGGATTTGGTAGCCCTTCAATTTGGGGGCCGTGCTGGCCTCCCATCGCAGCAAGGCCTGACCGGCGTCCGGATTCCAGCGGGCGAAGAGTTCGACGGGGTCAACGACAGCGCCCGGGGCGGGAAACAGGCGGGGGAGCGATTCCCTGACGGAGGGATTCCCGGCGTACTGGGAGGTCACCATCCGGTTATAGGCCACGAGTGTTTCCCGCAGACGGTCCTGCACCTGGTCGCGGTTGGCGCGGATGAGGTCGCACTGGAATTCCATGTCCTCGTGGATGAGCCGGGCGCTCTGGTAGGCGTCCATGAGGTGTGCCAGTTCGTCCCGCGTGAATCCCTCCGGCAGCAGCAGGGGAAGGGGCAGCCCGGCGGGCGGTGCGCCATCATTGATCACGTCCCAGAGACGAAGGGCATCCCGGACGGGCCGGCAAAATCGGTCGGGTGCGGCGGACAGCGTTTCCACCTGGGGCACCACCTGGCCTTCCGGACGGTCCTCGTACCATGTCCGGGCGGCGACATTGAACTGCACCAGCCGGTCCCGGAGCTGGGTTTTCAGTGCCAGCGCCTGGCCTGCGTGGTGGGCGGTTTCGTCCTCCAGTTCCTTCAGACTTTCATGCAGAGACTGGAGTTCCGACCCCATCTCCCCCAGCTCCGTGCGATCCACTCCGCCGGGAAGGATGAGCTCGCTCAATTCATCGGTGCTCGTCCAGTGCGCCAGATATTCGCGCATGACTTCGACATACGATTCGTCGGAGGTGAGGGGCATAGCAGCAAAGGGTGACGATCGGGAAGAGAATAATCACCAAAGACTTATAATCAATGGCGCAGCTCAATTATTTTGAGGGCGGAATCAGATTATGTCACTAAATTAATGCGAAAAGTCGTTGTTTTGGAATATAAAATGCATGTCGGCCATTTTCGAAGCCAGTGCTTGCATCATGAATCCTGGCCTGCCCCAGCATGCAGGGCGGCGCTCATGCGGATGCTGGCGCGGTTTAGGGAGACGAGGGATTCTCCGGGAATGTGCTCCCGTGCTCCGGAGGGGTGAAGCAGGACCAGCTCTTTTGACGGGTCCGGCACGTCCAGCACACGGCGGAGGATCTCAGGGGAAAGAGGGGGTTCAGCATGATAGCCGCAGGGAATGGCGATGCCCCCGCGTTCCCACCATGGCTGGCCGGGCAGGGGCGGGA
>DATAIE010000097.1:0-6235 GCA_036262875.1 Verrucomicrobiales bacterium | reverse complement strand
ATCGACAAGGAAACGCAGACTCTCGCCACCATCACCATTCAAAACTACTTCCGTCTCTATAAGAAGCTCGCAGGCATGACCGGCACGGCGGAAACGGAGGCCAGCGAATTCCACGATATCTACAAGCTCGACCTGCTGATCGTTCCCACCAACCGGCCCATCCAGCGGAAGGACAACAACGACAAGATCTACAAGACGCGCCGGGAAAAGTACAACGCCGTCATCGAGCTTATCAAAGCCCGCCATGAAACCGGTCAGCCGATGCTCATCGGCACGGCCAGCGTGGACGCTTCGGAAACACTCTCCCGCATGATGCGCGGGGCGAAAATTCCCCACCAGGTGCTCAACGCCAAGAACCACCGCGCGGAGGCGGGCATCGTGGCGCAGGCGGGCCAGAAAGGGGCCATCACCGTTTCCACCAACATGGCGGGACGCGGCACGGACATCAAGCTCGGGCCTGGCGTCGCGGACCTCGGCGGTCTGCTCGTCATCGCCACTGAGCGCCACGAAGCGCGCCGCATCGACCGGCAGCTCCGCGGACGCTGCGCCCGTCAGGGCGATCCGGGCGAGAGCATTTTTTATATCAGTTTCGAAGACCAGCTCATGATGAACTTCGGTGCGGCCGGACGCATGACGAGCCTCATGGAGCGCATGGGCCTGCAGGATGGCCAGGAACTCGAGCACCCGTGGCTCAACCGCTCGGTCGAAAGTGCCCAAAAGCGCGTTGAGCAGCGCAACTACGTTTACCGCAAACGGACGCTCGAATTCGACGACGTGCTCAACAAGCAGCGGACCGTCGTCTATGAATTCCGTAATGACACCCTCACGGTCGACGATCCTCACGCGATGGTCCTCGAAATCATTGAGGAGGCTATCCCCGCCAAGGTGGAGTCTTTCGTCAATCCTGACGACAGCAAGCTCGACCATCACGCCCTGTTGCAGTGGATCAACATGACCTTCCCTCTCCGCCTCACGCATGAGGAGGCGGATCTGGAATCCCGCGACACTGCTGCCAATGCGGCGTGGCTGGTGGAGAAGGTAAAGGCCGCCTACGAACTCAAGACCGGCACCGAGTTTCCGGAAGCCGTCAAAGGCCTGGAGCGCTACGTGCTGCTCAACGCCATCGACCGCCTTTGGCAGGATCACCTGTATAACATGGACAGCCTGCGGGACGGCGTGCACCTTCGCTCCTTTGCCCAGAAAGACCCCCTTCAGGAATACAAGACGGAGGCCTATGAGCTCTTCGAAGCGCTCATGACCAACATCAAAAACGAGGTCCTCAACAACCTCTTCCGCAGCACCTCCAACCTGCGGGCCTTCGAGGAACTCCTCGCCGGGCTCCCCCGCAAACTCAGCGGTGGCGGCGAAGATGATGCCGGTAACTCCGGCCAGGGGGCCCGCCTTCCCAAGCGGCCTGCTCCCTCCGGCCCCGCCATCAATATGGGTGGCAGCGGCACCATCACCCTCAGCGGCGGCATGATCCCGAAGAAGAAGCAGGGCGGCACCCAGTCCCGCATGGGCGGTTAGCCGCATCATTCAGGAGAAGCGAAGACTGCGAGGCCCGGTGGCGCGGGGCTCCTGCCGGGCCGTAGCGGTTACCTTTGCCCATTTTAAGGACTCGGCAGGAGCCTCGCGCCACCGGGGTCCCTGATGAAAGTTCCTAATCCTCAGGGGCAATCTTTCGAGGCTTTCCGGAGCACTTTCCGCTCTGGCGGAACGCCTGCCGCGGCCTACCGTCCCGCGCACTTCCCGCCATCCTCAATGAAAACCGTGCTCCTCCGTGCCCTGTTCATGGTCCTCTTTACCGCTGGCGGAGCGATCGCGGCTCCGGTGAATGACAACTTCGCCAGCGCCGCGGCCATTAACACGACGAGCGGCGCGATCACTTCCACCAACAACCTCGCCACAGCTGAGGCGGGCGAACCGGCTCACGCAGGGGAAGGCGCCACCACTTCCGTCTGGTACCGCTTCACACCGCCCGTGGCGATGCAGGCCATTTTTCACACGGAGTCGGGATCCACGAATTTTGACACCCTGCTGGCCGTTTACTCCGGCAGCGCTGTCAACAGCCTCACCGAAGTCACCAGTAATGACGACAGTTCAGGTAGCAAGAGTCGCGTGACCTTCGCCGCGGCCGCCGGGGTCACCTATTATATCGCCGTGGATGGCTACCAGGGAGCGACGGGCACCTTTGTCCTGACATGGAGTCAGGCTCCCGTCACGAACGACAACTTTGCCTCGGCGACGCTGCTGACGGGGCGCACCGGCTCAGTGACCGGATTCAATACAGGGGCCACCGCCCAGGCTGATGAACCTCATGCGGGCAATTCCGTGTGGTACCGCTGGACGGCACCCTCCGCCTATCCCGCCTTTTTCAAAACTACCGGAAGCAGTTTCGATACGGTGGTCACCGTCTACACCGGCAGCGCGCTCACGGCTCTCACGCAAGTCGCGACCAATGACAACGATGCGTCCGCTGTGACGAGCCGGGTGGAATTTCCCGCCGCTGCCGGCACCACCTATCGGATTCAAGTGAAAGGAGCCACCGCTGCGGATGCGGGCGGCATCCGGCTTTTGTGGGGGGATGTGAATACCGAAAACGCCTATCTTCTCCCGGACCTCTTCGTCCTCGCCGATCAGGCGGAGGATTACCTTTACGGCTGGTATCTGGATCAGACTCAAATCCCCGGGCGCACACTCATGCGTCTTTCCACCGCCACCCCTAACATCGGTGCCGGCCCGCTCGAACTCCGCGGCAGTTCCACCTCGCCTGGAGTTGTGCAGCGCATTTTTCACGGGGACGGCACCTACCACGAGAGGCTCGCCGGCACCTTCACCTTTCACCCCGGGCATGGTCACCTTCACTTCGATGACTGGGTTCAGTTCCGGCTGCGCGCGGTGCTCCCGGGGAATGGAGTGGGCGATGTCATCGCCACCGGCAGCAAGACCAGCTTCGCCATCATTGACCTTGAGACACACGACTCCTCTTTGCCGGGGTACCCCTCCACCGGAACCTATAGCGGCGGCCTCGTTCAGGGGCTCTCGGTCGGATGGCGCGACATTTACACCGCCAATCTCGAAGGGCAGTGGATCGACGTCACCGCCGTGCAGCCGGGCCAGTACTGGCTGGAGGGCATCGTCGATCCGGACAATCATATCGAGGAAAGCGATGAGACGAACAATGTCACCCGCATCCTTGTGACTTACGCAGGCACCGTCCCGCCCAACAATACATTCAGTTCCGCCACGGTGCTGACCGGCACCACCACCGGGTCGGACGGACGGACCATTTCCGCCACCAAACAATCCGGCGAACCTTTGCACGCCGGCAATGCAGGCGGTGCCTCCATCTGGTACCGCTGGCAGGCGGTCACTGCCGGTCCGGTCGTTGTGACCACCGAGGGCAGCAATTTCGATACGCTGCTCGGCGTCTATACCGGTTCTTCTGTGAGTGGCCTTACCACGATCGCTTCGAATGATGACAATGCACCGCTCATTACCAGCAGACTGACCTTCAACGCGGTCGCCGGCACGACGTATTACATCGCGGTCGATGGCAAAAACGGGGCTTCAGGCCTGGTGGAACTCGCGATCAATCCGGCGAAGAATGACAATTTTGCAGACGCCCTCGTGCTTACGGGAACGACCGGCACCAGCGCCGGATCGACCCGCGGAGCCACTCACGAAACGGGAGAGCCCGCCCACGCCGGGGCCGCCACCACGCAATCCATCTGGTACCGGCTGACGCCCACCCTGACGGGCGATGCCGCCATCAATACGCTGGGCAGCACATTCGACACAAAACTCGCAGTCTACACCGGCGCTTCCGTGGAAGCCCTCACCCTCGTGGCCTCCGATGACGACGGAGCCCTCAACCACACCAGCCGGGTGAACTTCCATGTGACTTCGGGGACGCCCTATTACATTGCCATCGACGGCCCTACCGGGATCGCCCGGCTCCAGTGGACGGTGAGCACCGCCATTGCACCGGTCATCGTGACGCAGCCGGAGAGCTACAATCCCGTGGCTGGCAGCACCGTCTCACTTCATGTCGGCGCCTCGGGTTCTCCGGCCCTCGTTTATGAGTGGCGGCACGCCGGTGAGCTGCTCACGGATGGAGGACGGGTCACGGGGGCGACCACGGACACGCTGATGATTTCCAAGGCTGGTATCATCGACAGCGGCGGCTACCAGTGCACCGTCACCAATCCTGCGGGCTCTGCGGTGAGCAATACCGCCACTGTGCTCGTCGTTACCAATGCGCGGGTCCTCTATGCCGACTACGCCAGCGGTGACATCGGCGGTCAGGTAGGCGTGCCTCTGCTGCTGCAGTCTCAGGGGAATGAGAACTCGCTCTCATTCACGGTTTCGTTTGATCCGGCCATCCTCAGCCAGCCCGCCATTCAGGCGGGTCCCGACGCCACCGGCGCGACCTTCACTCTCGACCGCTCGCAGGAACCTGCGGGCCGCTTTGGAGTGACCCTCGCACTTCCCGCCTCCACGGCCTTCACCAGCGGGCTGCGCGAAGTCGCGCGTCTCACCTTTCATTCCGCCGCGGGCACACCGAACGGCACCGTCACTCCCGTCGGTTTCACTTCCGCTCCCGTCTCCGGACGCGGTTATTCGACCTCGGGAGCTGTACTGCCCACGGTCTTCGCGGCGGGGAATCTGACGCTTGGCACGGTCAGTGAGCAACTGCTGGGAACGATCATGGAGGGCGGCGGTATTCACCTGCACCTCCGCGGCATCACGGGCCGCACCTATAAGCTGCAAAAGACGGAAGACCTCACGACATGGACGGAGGTGGATTCCGTGGAGATCAATCAGCAGGGGGAAGCAACTGCCAGCGATGCCGGCGGAACGGTCGGGCCCCGCCGCTTCTACCGCGCGGTCCTCGAGCCGTGAAACCTCTATCGCCGCAAGCACGGGCGAAAGATCACACCCTCCGGCGCAGTCTTACTCTGCATGCCGGATCCCAAACAAGCTAAAGTAACCCGGGACTTTGCGCACGACGCGCCGTTGATCGCCTGCCGCTTTGATCCCAAAGCGCGATGGCTTTTTGCCTGCTCGGAGGACCGCAGCGTGGTCCGCTGGGAAATGGAATCCGGCAAGAAGACCATCCTCTCAGGTCACGGATCGTGGCCGATGGCACTCGCGGTGACGGCGGACGGCTCCACTCTTATCTCCGGCGCGGGTGATGATTCATTGATTTGGTGGCCCGCCGCGGCGGCGGAACCCAAGCCTCTCCGCACGGTCAAAGCGCACGAGGGGTGGATACGGGCTCTCGTCATCAGCCCCGACGGCGCGCTTCTCGCCAGTGCCGGAAATGACCGCGTGATTCGCCTGTGGCGGGTCGCGGATGGAACGGCGGCGGGGGAAATCAAAGGCCACGAAAGCGATATCTACAGCCTGCTCTTCCATCCCTCCGGCAAATTTCTGATCAGCGGCGATCTCACCGGAAAAGTGATCCAGTGGGAAGTGCCCGGCGGCAAACAGGTGCGCACCTTCGATGCCGCTAAACTCCACACCTACGACGGCGGCCAGCAGGTCCACTATGGAGGGGTGAGGGGACTCGCGCTCAGTCCCGACGGCAAATGGCTGGCCGCTGCAGGACACCACAAGTCCACCAACCCTCTCGGTAATGTACAGGAGCCGCTGGTCATCCGCTTTGCATGGGAGGATGCCAAACCCGCCGGTCAGCATCTAGGTACGGACGATATGAAGAATCACACGCTTTGGGGTGCGGAGTTTCATCCCGACGGCTGGCTTGTCGCTGTGGCGGGCGGTGGCGGCGGTCACCTGCTTTTCTGGAACCACGGCGAGGAAAAGCCCTTCCACCGCCATACCCTTCCCAATACCGCCCGCGGCATGCACATCCAGCCCGGCGGCACCGCCATCGCCACTGCTCACCACGACCGCAAGGTGCGCATCAGCACGCTGGGGACGTAGGATTACGAATCTCCACGCGTTCAGGCAAAGAGAAACAGCGGCAAAGAGTTTCCTGTTAGTTGAACCGCAGGCGAAATTGCATTCTGCGTTTCAGGGGGTGTTTCGTGCATGGTGCAATGAGGGTTGACGGGGCCTAAAGGGGAAAGTGCCGCGGTATGCCGCGTGCAAAGTGGTCATTCAACCACAACCCCGAATCCTATGTTACACTATACTATTGTCTTCTTCGTCATCGCGATCATCGCCGCCGTCCTTGGTTTTGGAGTGATTGCCGGTACTGCTGCCTTAA
>DATAIE010000096.1:0-12799 GCA_036262875.1 Verrucomicrobiales bacterium | reverse complement strand
GCGGAAGGGCAGGGAAAAGCGCCATTGGAGCACGGTCTCGTAGCGGGCGATGACTTTTGGCGGCAGGCTGTCCCGGCGTTTGAGACAGGACAGCAGGCCGGGCACGCCGAGGTAGTCGGCGTTCAGTTTGTCACTGAGCATACCTCCCGGCGTTTCGCGCCAGTTTCGTTTTTCCAGATAGGGGATTTCGGTGCGCACCGGATTCTTCATCACACCTCCGCTCACCGGATCGGTGAAGTTCCAGTGGGCCACGTCGTAGAATCGCCACTCTCCGGTCTCCGGCACCCACAGCGCCGTGCGGGCGCAGTCGCAGGAGGTGATCTCACCGGAGGCATTCTGCTGCCAGACATAGACGTCGTTCATCGGGTTCTCCTCCCGGAGATCGTAGGGGACGCTGTGGAGATACCATGTGCGGCGTCCCTCCCGGTTGCGGTAAAGCACGTTGAGCACGGCGGAATCCTCTCCGGCATTCCGGCTGGTGGCGCTGCGCATCTCCTCCTTGGCCCGCTGGGCTTCAGGTGCGAACTGATAGTTCATCGCCAGCATTGCCAGCGAACACCAGAACCCCCAAACCAGCAGCGGCAGCAGCACACGGAAGACACTCCGCCCGGAGGAATTCATCGCCGCCAGTTCGTTGTGCCGCGACATTTTCCCGAGGGCGAAAAGCGTGGCGAGCAGTAGTGCCGCCTCCGTGGTGGTGACCAGAATGCGCGGCATTTGCCCGATGTAGTAGAGCGCAATCTTGACCGGCCCATACCCCGCCGCGATGTAATCGTTGGCGTTGTTGAGCATGTCCATGGAGATGAGGATGCCGCAGACGCCGCACAGGCAAAGAAGGAAGGGCGAGAAGAAATTCCGCAGCACATAGCGGTCGAGCAGCGTGGACCGGTAGTACATCCACAGCAGGACCGGCGGGCTCATTATAAAGGCCGCCATCAGCACCAGCTTCCACGTATAGGCGGCCGGCGATGGCTCCATGCCCAGCGGATCATTCAGAATGCGGTGCCAATTCAGCAGCAGGTCGTTGCCCAGCCAGTAGAGGAGCAGCCACCCGCAGGCGACGGCCACCGGCAGCACGAGACGTTTTCCGCGCAGGAGAATGGCCGCACACACGGCTGCGGGCAGCAGCCAGCAGGTGGATTGAGTCCACGTTTGCTGGAAGAATCCCAGCCACGCCTCGCGCGTTTCCGGATTCTGCACGCCCTGCACGAACCCAACACCGGTGTGCCCCGCCTTTTCCAGCGCCCGCCAGCGGGGCAGCGCCTGGAGCAGGGCTCCGATGAGGCCGCAGAGAAACACGGGGGCCGTTAACCACGGGAACTCCCGCAGCCGTTGAATCATTACGGCCGCACGACCAGGCAATCGGCTCACTGGGGGCGTCTCCATGCGGCAGGCGTATCAGTTCCGCGAGACTGGCGCACGCTCCGGAAGCGTCAACAGTGTTTAGCTGAGAGATGAAGCCGGTGCCTCACGGTAACGGTAACGTGCAGCGATAAGGCTGAACAGCAGGGCGCCCCCGAGCATCATCCCCGCGTACAGCATAAATCGCCCGCTGCTGACCGATGATGCGTCTCCGTGACCGCCCAGGGCCTCCGTCAACACGACGACCAGAAGATTGCCAAAAGCCACGGTGAGTTGCCAGTAGCCGGTGATGGTGCTCTTCATGGCGGGAGCCGCCTGGGTAAAGGCAAATTCAAGGCCGGTGGTGCTGACCAGCACCTCGGCAAATGTAATCAACAGGTAGGGCAGGGTTTGCCACGCCACGCTCATTTCCTCGCCCGCTTCCAGCCGCTGCTGAAGCCAGGCTACGATGACGTACGAGCCCGCGGTAAGAAACATCCCCGTCGCCATCCGCCGCAGGGGGGTGGCCAGTTTGCCAAACATCGGATAGATGAGGAGCAGGGTAACCGGGATGAAAATGATCACCATGATCGGGTTCGCTGCCAGCATCACTTCTTCGGTGACCTTGTAACTGCCGATATAGAACGGCTTCATTTGCTTCCCCTGCTGCAGCCAGGTGGAAAAGGTCTGGTCGAACAGCGCCCAAAAGACGGGAACCAGCGCGAAGATGGACATGATCCGTCCAAAGGAAGTGCCGTGGTCCAGAGCCACCGGTGTGAACTTTGTGTCCAGTCCCTTCCAAAGTCCGGGGGATTTTCCGGTGAGTCTCCGGATCACCGCGTACCACCACACGGTAAATGCAGCCGGTTCCACCGGTGATGCGGCGGCGTTCACCCGCTGCATCATGCCCCGGGTCCACATGGTCGCGGCTCCCAGAAACATCACTCCACCCGCAATCAGAGCCGGCGTCATGAAGCCGGGGCTCATGGATTTAATACACACCAGCGCGATGATTCCGGCCAGGATGGCCAGCAACCAGGTGACCTTCATCCGCCATGCAGAATCCCCCGCGGGCGGTACGCGGTCATAGCGGGGAGTGCCTTTCCAGAATACGAATGTTGCGATCCCCATGGCTATTCCCGGAATGCCAAATGCCCACCCGTAGCCCCAGGAGTCTTTCACCCACGGGATGACGAGAAAGGAGAGCGTGCTTCCCAGGTTGATCATCCAATAGAACGCCGCATAGGCTTTTTGCAGGAATTGACGCTGTTCCGGACGAAACTGATCTCCCATAAAGGCGGAGACACAGGGTTTGATCCCTCCGGCTCCGAAAGCGATGAGTCCCAGGCCTGTGTAAAGAAGCATTGTCTTTACCTCCACGGAATTTGTCAGGTCGGTGCAGGCGAGGACAGCGTGACCAAGACAGTAAAACAGCGAAATGTAGAGAATCGTGGCGTAACGTCCCCAAAGGCGGTCGGAAACCCATGCCCCCAGCACCGGCATGAAGTAAACCACCATCCCAAACAGATGGACGATGCTGGTGGCTGTGTCCCCGGTTTTCATGAGGACCCCCGTGATATAGCCGGTCAGGATTCCCTTCATTCCGTAAAAGCTGAAGCGCTCGGCGGCTTCGTTTCCGAGAATGAACTTTACCTGACCCGGCCACTTCCCTGGGGAAGGCTCGACCCCGGTCTCTGTCGGCTGATAGGCTTCGTTGGTCATGGGCCTGAGCTTTCCTGGCAGCCGCGAAAAGTGCAAGCCTTCAGATAGGGCTCCGCTTCAGCCCGGCTCACGGCAGCACCGGCAGCAAATGATAGAAGATCCGCGGCACGTTTGGCCGGGGTGTCGAATAGGTCTGGCTGGTGGTTGTGGCGGTGAAGCTGGTAATGTCCGTCCAGGTAGTCAGATCGGTGGATGACTGAAGCTTGTAGGGCTGCGTGGGCAGGAGGCCGGAGAAGGTGAAGTCGAGGTTGGCACCGTTGAATTGAAAAGCTGTCTGCGGGACGTGGGGAGCCGCATTCAGGCGCCAGGCGATGCTGTAGTCCTGGGTGGTGCCGGCGCCCCGGCTGACGCGCAGGCGGTAGTTGCCGGCGGGCAGGTTTTTCTTCCAGACATGCTCGAAGGGATAGATCGTGCTCGTCGAACTGTCGAGGGTCGTGGAGCCGCCGCCGGTCGCGGAGTCCCGGATGAGCGTGAGGTCAAAGTTGATGAGGGGATCGACGGCGAGGACAAAGCCGACCGGAGAGGTATTGGTGAGGGTGCGGTTCCAGACGACGAAGGCGGACAATTCCGCGCCGTACATGCCGGCGGGGATGTTCAGCCGGTATTCGGCGGTGCCGCTGGCGGCCAGGGAATTGTTGTCCCACGCCATGAAGGGGCGGCCCGTGCTGCTGTTGGCGGGCTGTTCCCCGCCATCCAGGATAAAATAGCTGTTATAGACGTTGAGTTCTCCCGCTCCGAAGATTTCATCGATCGGGTGGGTCGCTGTTTTGGCCCAGGCGGGAAACTCGTCCTTGGTGGCCCCGGCCAGCAGCACGGCCCGCAGGGTCTTGGACTTGCGGGCGTTGTCCGTATTGATCAGGTTCGCCTTTTCCCGGAGCATCGCCGCCGTGGAACTCACGAAGGCGGTTGAAAAGCTGGTCGCATCCAGCGGCACCACCATTTCCGGCTTCCGGCGGCCGGCTCCGTCCATGTCGGAGGTCACCCCGCCGCGGCTGTGCTCGCCGTTGGTCAGGCCCACGGAGATGGCATTGTAGGCGGACCCCCACATGTCATTCACGACAGCGAGCGAACCGTTGTTCACTCCTGCGCAGCAGACGTAGTTGTCCCGGTTGATTGAAAAATCCTGCCGCCTCACGAGATCCTTGATGAGCGTCGCGTTTGCAGCGCTGGCGTCATTGATCCAGGAGTGATTTTGCACCGCCCGCACTTCCACCAGAGGAGCGGCTCCGGCAGGCGAGAGAAACCCGCTCCCCCAGTTGTTGGCATCGTAATTGTCGATATCCACCACCGAGGGGCTCGCGCTTGCGGCAAACAGAGAGGCATCCGTGTTGCTGCCGTAGAGGTAGGTGGCCACGTGGTAGGCGTGGTCTGAAAAAAGGGCGGTGCCGCTTTTGGCAGTGAAGGTTTTCCCCACCCAGTAGCCAGAGCCGGAGAAAGTCCCGGTTCCTCCCTCCGGCATATAGGCTCCCGATGCCGGGGTGGCTTCCACCTGGGTCATGCCCACTCCGTTTCCGGTGGGGATGGCGGCGCCCAGTTCCGCCTTGAGCTGGTTGTAGCCGGTGTCGTCGGCGTAGTTCGCGAGGACTGGTGCCGCGGCGGCGGCACTGAAGGCACAGCAAATCAGACGGAGGCGTGGCATGAGAGGAGGAGGTCGCCTCCATAATAGAGTAAGGCTGCGAAAAAGCACGCACCGTTAAAATTTCCATGGACCTCTGCCTCTCCGGCGGGCCGGAACCGAACCTTCACCCGTTCGAGAAACCAGGTTTACAAACCCAATCAGCCATCTAATTTCTCTGATTGCTGTATTGCCTCAGTGCAGTGATCCTTTCCCCATGCTCCCCGCCGTTATTCTGCTCCTCTCCATCGTATTCTTCCGCATTGCCCCCTGGCTGAGCGGCAGCGAGGCGGTGCGCAACCTTGCGGGATATTCTCCCATCATGGCGTTCGCCCTTTGCGGAGGGGTCTTCCTTCCGAAGAAGTGGGCGCTGTGGTTTCCGGTCACGGCGGTCCTCGCCACCCATGTGATCATCAACCTCGTCCAGGGGGAGCCCGTTTTTCACCCTTATTTCGTCCTCACCGCCGTCTCCGTAGTCGTTATTACCGCCGCCGGGATTGCCGTAAGCAAAAAGGCATCCCTGGCCGTCGTCCTGGGCGCCTCTCTCCTCAGCACCGTGTTGTTCCACTTCGTGAGCAACACGGTTTCTTTCTTTATGGACCCAGGCTACGCGAAGACCCTCGCGGGCTGGTGGCAGTGTCAGACGACCGGCCTGCCGGGTTACCTGCCCACCTGGATCTTTACGGTGCGGCAACTCGGGGTCGCACTCGGCTTCACCGCACTTTTTTACGCCGCCTGCCGTCAGTCTCTGCCGCAGACCGGCACTGCGCCTGCTGGAACCTCCGCACCCGCCGCAGCCTGACCGCCGTTTATCTTTCTCAACCCATCACCCCTACCGATACGCCAGACGACCATGAAATCCAGTGTTGCCGACGTTGACCACCATGTGGATCCCACCGACTTCGCCGCCGCCCCGGTGAATGTGCCAATGAAGCCGGAAGAGAAAATCCGCCTTCTGACCAGCATGGTGCGCATCCGGCGATTTGAGGAAAAGGCCGGGGAGTACTACAAAGGCAAGAGCGGGGAAACCTTTATGGGGGGCTTCCTTCACCGTTACGACGGGCAGGAGTCCATTGCGGTCAGTTGTGCCTCTCTCATGGGGGCGCATGACCACATGATCACCGCTTATCGCGACCACGGCCACGCTTTGGCCGTTGGGATGAGCATGAACGAATGTATGGCCGAGCTTTTCGGTCGTGCCACCGGCTGCTCCAAAGGCAAAGGGGGGTCGATGCACTACTTTGCCCCGGATAAGAACTACTGGGGCGGGCACGGCATCGTCGGCGGCCAGACTCCGCTGGGCACCGGCATCGCCTACTACCTGAAGTTCAAGGGCCTCCAGGGTTCCTGCATGTGCTTCATGGGTGACGGAGCGGTGAATCAGGGGGCCTATCATGAAGCCCTCAATCTGGCCGGCCTCTTCAATCTGCCGGTGATTTTCGTCATCGAAAACAACGGTTACAGCATGGGCACCAGCCAGTGCCGCAGCAGTGCATACAAGAACTGCCTCGCCTACCGTGCCGATGGCTACAATATCGTGTGGGACCTCATCAACGGCTGGGACATCTACGAGGTCAGGGCTAAGATGCAGATTGCCATCGAGCGGGCCCACAAGGAAAGCCGGCCGTCGGTCATTGAAATCAACACCTATCGTCACTACGGGCATTCCGTTTCCGACGCTAAAGAGAAGATCTACCGCCCGGAGGAGGAAATCGAACGG
The DNA here is from genome assembly GCA_036262875.1 of Verrucomicrobiales bacterium. Taxonomy (GTDB): domain Bacteria; phylum Verrucomicrobiota; class Verrucomicrobiia; order Verrucomicrobiales; family V1-33; genus V1-33. The sequence goes on along the minus strand of DATAIE010000096.1, from coordinate 6,401 downwards.
TACAAGTCCCACTTCGACCCCATTCAAGTCTGGAAAAACCGCCTGATTGAAGAACAGGTGATCACGGAGGAGGACTACCTGGCCATCGATAAAGAGGCAAAAGCCGAGGCTGCCGCCTCTGTGGAGTTTTCCCGTGAGAGCCCGTTCCCCGAGTTTGATGACATCACGAAGGATGTTTACTACGAGGTCGATGAGTTTACCGAAGCCGGGCGCACCGGCCGCCACTTCTTCAACGATTGATCCCTCTCTTCCGGAGGGGGCCCGGCCATGAGCGTTCTTTGGAACTACTTTCGCCGGGTCTTCAACAACCATGAATTTATTGTCGAGTTCCAAAACGGCACCGCCCGGGCCACCAAGGGCAAGATAATGAGCAGGATGCTGCACGAGTTTTCCGATCTTGCCTCCCGTTCCGGCATTTCCAAAGGTTCTATCTGCGGGGAACGCGGTCCGGGGATCGTCCGGCTGACTTTTTCCAAAGAAATCCCCGCCTCCGTTCACCAGCAGTTCCGAAATATCTGGAGCCAGTTCTCCTGATTCTCCCCCTTCCTCCATGCCTGCCGTCTCTCTTCCGCAACCCGGTGCCTCCGCACCGCTGGAAGCGGCTGTACCGGCAACCCGCACCCGCCGTAAACGCCGGAGAACGGTGAAACGAATCGTTCTCAGCCTCTTTGCGCTGGCGTGGATTGCCGGCTGCGTTCTCGTTCTCTCCCGTGTCGTTTCGGCGGTCGGCATCAAGTGTGCCGGTTGTCCGGACTGTGCAGGCACCGCTCCCTGACCTTTTCAATTACCCCCTCCTTTACCTCCCGCTCATGCCTGTCATTACCTACCGCGAAGCCGTCCGCCATGCCCTCGATGAAGAACTGGCCCGTGATGAAAATGTTGTCCTCATGGGGGAAGAGGTGGCTCAGTATGACGGAGCCTACAAGGTCACCGAAGGCCTCTGGAAAAAGTGGGGAGACAAACGGGTGGTGGACACCCCCATCAGCGAGGCCGGTTTTATCGGGATGGGCATCGGTGCCTCCATGCTGGGCATGCGCCCGGTGATGGAACTCATGTTCTGGAGCTTCGCCTACGTCGCGTGGGATCAGATGATCAACAACGCCGCCAGCGTCCGCTACATGAGCGGCGGGAAGATCAATTGCCCCATCGTGATCCGCGGTCCGGCCAACGGAGGAACCAGTGTGGGAGCCACCCACAGCCATACTCCGGAGAATTTCATCGCCAACACCCCCGGTCTCAAGGTCGTGTGCCCGGCGACTCCTTACGATGCCAAGGGACTCATGAAGGCGGCCATTCGCGACAATGACCCGGTCTATGTGATGGAGAACACGCTTCTCTATGGCGAAAAAGGGGAGGTCCCGGATGAGGAGTACGTCATTCCTCTCGGCGTCGCCGACGTCAAACGGGAGGGCTCCGACATCTCGCTCATTTGCCACGGACGGGCCGTGATCACCTGTTTGAAAGCGGCGGAGATTCTCGCTGCGGAGCACGGGATTGATTGCGAAGTCGTCGATCTTCGCAGCATCCGGCCACTCGATGAGGAAACCATCCTCAATTCCGTCCGCAAGACGCACAAGGCGATCTACGTCGAGGAAAACAAGCCCTTCTGCGGAGTGGGAGCTCAGATTTCGTCGATGATTCAGGAAAAGTGCTTCGATGACCTCGACGCACCGGTGCTCCGGGTCAGCGCCGTGGATGCCCCGGCCATCTACAGTCCGCCGCTTGAAAAACTCCAGCTCCCGTATCCGGATCAGGTGGTCGCCAAAGTTCTGGAAATCGCCTGAACGGCGGCGGTCCGCTGAAGCGAAAGCCTTGTTGACCCGGCCCGGATGGGCCGGGTCTTTTGCGTACTGCCTCCGGCGCGAAGCGGGGATGGCGCTTGCAAGGGCTCGTCAGACTTGGGCGCAGAGGGCTTGGATGTGAAGGATTTGATTAATTACAGAAATTTTCTAAAATGCGACTCTTTTCGGTTGTTTTGTATAATTTTGATAAATAATAGTGCTTGCTACGTTATCCCTCTCTACGATCTTCCGCACTGTCCCAATGAACCTTCGTCATCCCGTTCGTCGACCCCTTCGGGCCGCTTTTTCCTTAATTGAGGTCTTGATGGTCCTGGCTGCCCTTTCCTCCGTCTCGGCGGTAGCGGTTACTGTGGTCCGTCAGGTGGTGTCTCCCGCCGCGGACGTCAAACTGGAAGCCGACGTCCGGAGTATGAACCGGGCCATCAACGCCTATCGGGTTCAGGGTGGCAATCTGTCCGGGGTGACCACGGCCGAAGCGGTGGTGGAAAAACTGAAGACAGTGGCGACCGATGAGAATGGAAAGGACAAGGAAATCGTTGGCCTCAAGAATTCGGTTATCGATCCCCGCGTAAAGGTCGTCCGGGCCGGAGAAGGCCAGCGAAAAGGCAAGGAAGGAGCGCGTTACAATCCCGCGAAGCAGCAGTTTGAAGTCACTTCAGCCAGCGATGAGGGAGCAATTGAAGCTTTCGATCTGAGTGCCTCCCATGCTGAGGACAAAAAGGAAGAGCGTTCGGTGTCTCTTCGCGGCTCGAAAGACAACGGCTGGATCTGGGGATACGGGGATTCCGGCCGCAACCGGGACCCTCTGAAAAACGGCACGACGACCGATGTGGCGGTGTCCGACGCTTCCACCGTGACGAACACCGGTACGGCAGTGGCTCTGGCACCGGTGTTGAATCCGCCAACCTCGCCGACCGCTCTCACAAGCTTTCCGCTGACCGTAACGATCTCCAATCCGAATCCGGCCAATACAACGCAGCTCTATTATTCGACCAACGGAGGGAGCTATGTTCCCTACACGGCGGCGCTTTCCACCGCCCCGGGCACCACCGTGCGCGCGGTGGCCGTGAGTCTGGACCCTGACCATATGGTCGACAGTTCCTCTGTGCAGCAGCTGTATGCGCCGACTCCGGTGACCCTCGCTCTGAGTGACACGGCCCCGGCTTCCGTCAGCTACTTCGAGGCCGGCGGCTCCGCGGCCTCCGGAAGCCCGGCGGTGACCGTGCTGTCCGCCTCCACCATCAGCCTGGCCAATGCGGCGAACATCCCGGCTCGATTCCAGTCCAGCAGTTACTTTCAGGTGGAATGGTCCTTTGCCGGCACCACGGCGAACAGCGCGTCGTTTTCGAACGGTTATCCCGGTGAAACATTCAATATCACGCGCAGCAAGTATGGTTCGAACTCCACTGTCGCCCTGAGTTATCGTGCGACGTCAATGGACTCCTACGTTTTCAACACCTCTACGCAGGCTTCGAAAACGGTGGGTATCAACCGCCTCTCTCTGGCCACGCCGAAGCTCACCAATTCTTCCTCCCTGGTGACGCTCGCTCCGGACTTCGCCCCCGGCGCCGTGCCGGCGAACTATCGCATTTACTACAACCTCGGCTCCGATCCCGGAGATAATCAGGGCGAACCGGTCTCGGGTACCCTTTACAGCGCGCCGTTCGCAGCCCCGGCATCCGGCGGCACGCTCTATGCCCGGGTGTATCCGCCCTCCGATTCCAAGCCGTGGTTTTACACCAGCACGGCCGGCACCCTCGCCCTCCCCTCTCAGAACAACAACTACATGAGTGACTTCAATGTCATCGTGTTCAACGACCTCGACACCTCGACTGCCATCGAGGGCAAAGCGTGGATCGGCGGCAGTCTCTCCAACGGCAATTCGTTCAGCCTTGGCCGCAACTATTCTCCGTCCGCGCCGGAAAATGTGATCGTTGTGGGCGTTTCTCCGGGCAACGGGAGCGCCTTCCAAATGGAAGGAAACTCCAACAGCCGCCTCGCGCTGACCTCCTCCGCTTATCGCGGAAACCGCAACATCAACTGGAACGGCGGCGGTAATGAGGCCAGCCGGCTCGTTTATGATTCCACCATTCCCTCGAAGACGCTGGTGATGCAGCAGCAACTGCAGCTCATGTCGTTTAAATTGAATACCGCCACCGCGACCAGCACGGTGGTGACTCCGGTGAATCAGAGCAATAAGCGCGTGCTCACCTGCACTCCCAATGCAGCGGGCGTCGCTGTTTTTAACATTACCGCTTCCAGCCTTTTCGGTGCCTCCAATCTCGCCGAAGTGACGCTCGATTTTGCCCCGGGAGTGAGTGAGTCGTCTGTGAAGGGCGTGCTCATCAATGTGTCCGGCACCTTTGTGCAAACCGGCACGCAATTCAATTTCGGCGGCAAGTTTACCGACGACACCTGGCGCAAAAAGATCCTCTGGAACTTCCCGTCCGCGCTCACCATCAATATGGCTGCCCAGCGCATGGATGGAGCGGTCCTCGCCCCCTATGCCGCCATCAATTCCAACAACGACTTCAAAGGCTCGCTCGCCTGCCGTCAGTTGAACATCTCCGGTACCTGCTTCCGGCTGCCGTTTGCCTCCACGGAGGTTCTCTCGATGGGCCAGTAAGGACCGCGCACTCACCCTGGGCTGCGGGAACCTGTTAACTTGTTACCGCTTTCGGTATGCGGCGACTTGTCGCCGGGAGCGGAAAATACCGGCGGCGCTATCGCAACGGCGTCTCCTCCATTGCGTCCCTGTGGAGGAACCTCCACATACCGTCCATGCCGCAGGTTCTTCCATTTCCCGGCCGGCGTCGCCGGCGTACGGTGTGGCTGGCGGCGGCATCGGCGGTGACGGGAAGTGTATTACAGCTCGTGATGCAACCCTCCCCGGCTCCGCAGGCGGGGGAAATGGCGGCGGCGGCCACCGCAGCATCCGGGTCCAAACCGCCGGTCACGGACACGGGGAAGACTCCCGGCGGAATGGCACCGGCGCGCGCGCTCACGATGAAGGACCTGCTTTCCCTGTCGGATGTGGATCGCTTTGCGGCGGTCATGGCGGCACTGCCGGGGATGCCGGTGAAAGAGATCGCGCCGCTGGTGGACGGCCTGGGGGCCTCTCTGGAGGCGGCTCCCACGGATCCCTTTACAGAGACCAGCGCCGTGCCCGCCCTGCTCCGGATGCTGTTGCTGCGTTGGGCGGAACTCGATGCACCGGGCATGCTGGCGGCGCTGGAGGCACCGGCTTTCAGTTACCGCTGCGGCACGCGCGTTCTGGCCGTATGCGTGTGCGCGGAACTGCGGGGTGTCGAAGCCCTGGAAGAGGCCAGGGGGCGCTGGCCGTGGGCGGCCCATGCCGCGGCCTGGGAAATGATGTATCGCCATCCGGAGCAACTGGAGGCGCTGCTTCCGTCCATAAGCGGTTTGCTGACGGGGGCCCATGGCAGTCCCGAAAGCGTCTGCGAACTCCTCGGTCCGGAGCGGGTTTTTCGTCTCGCTTCCGTCCTCGGCCGTGACTGGACCCGAAGCATCGCACAGACGGTGGCGGAGACCGATTTTCCGGCGGCCCTGGAGGAGTTGAAAGGGATGCCGCCGGGCCACCTTCGGGACGAAGCCCTCGCGGAATTTCTCGCCGGTTCCAGCGATCCCTTCAGCACTTATGGCCTGGAGCCTTTGGATGAGGCGAGGCAGGCGGTGTTGCGTACGGAATACGAAGCGCTGCCCCCGGGTTATGCGCGCGATATGCTCGCCCGGCGCTATGCTGAGGTGCGGGCGAAGGAGGACCCGGAAGCAGCTGTCACCTGGGCACGCACGCTGCCTGACAAAGAACTGCGCGCCTCCGCTCTCCGCATCATTTCCGAAAACCTGGCAGAGGATTCGGGGGAGGCGAAGGCCACGCAGTACCACGCGGAGGCGTGGCTGGCGGATGCCGGTCGCACGGAGGAACTGGCCGCGCATTTCATCAACTGGCATTTGGCGGATCCCCCTGCCGCGGATGCATGGCTGCGCACCGTGACGTCTCCCGATCTTCGCTCAATCCTGGAGCCGAAGCTGCTGGAGGCTCCAGGCACCAGCCTAACGGTTCTCTCCGCCTCCGCACAACGCATGGAATATGCGCAGAAGGCGTTGGCGGAGGAGGAACTCGTAGACGGTGTGAGACCGTATTACGGACCGGGGATTCCTGCAGAGTGGAGGGCCGCGCTGAGGTTGTATTCGCTGGGCGCGGAAGGGGTCAGTGACGAAGCCTGGGCCGGGGCTGGCACCGGCGACCGGCGCATTCTCGCGGAGCAGGCGATCCAGTCCCGTCTGGGCGACGATCTGTTTCCGAAAATGGATGACGCCCGGGAATTTTTCGAGTCTTTTTCCCCGGCGGAGCGTTCTTTGGGGGCGTGGTATCAGGGCGGGCGGATGAAGATCATGGAGGATTTGACCGGAGCGTCGGAATGGATGGCGGCCCTGCCTCAAGGTCCCGAACGCGATGCTGCGGCGACGGCGCTGGTGGAATATCTCACCGGTGCGGCGGAGGCGGGTAGAATAGAGCTTTATCGCAATGTGCTCCAGCCCTTTCCGGAGAGCGAGGTATCCGAACACGATCCGGAG
>DATAIE010000095.1:0-4318 GCA_036262875.1 Verrucomicrobiales bacterium | reverse complement strand
AGCCGGATGCCGCCATCGTCCCGGAATCCGGTTCTGCGATGCTGCTGCTGCTCACCGCCGCTGCCGGTTTCGTGCGCCGCGGGCGGACCAAGGCATAGAGCGGTACCGATCGTCCTGACAAATTACCTGTCAGGCTGCGCGGGGCGGATTTGCGCCCCGCCACATCAACGAGGAACAATCCCGCCTGGTAAATTCGCGGGGATTGTGCAAAGCGGACTCCGTGATGACGGAGGAAACCATCAGCGTCCATAGTTCCGGCGGGGGTGCAGAGCCTGAGGCGGGTCTGATGGCGCTGGGGTTTCATACGGTGAGGCGGGATCCGGCTCACTCCGCCGGCGGGGCGGGACAGCGGGGAGAAATGATAGGGCGCTACGAATTGCGGGAGCCGCTGGGCGAGGGGGGCTTTGGTATCGTGTGGCGGGCGTATCAGCAGGAGCCTATCCAGCGGGAGGTTGCGTTGAAGGTCATCAAACCCGGGCTGGACAGCCGGGAGGTTATTGCGCGCTTTGAGGCGGAGCGTCAGGCGCTGGCTCTGATGGACCACCCAAACATCGCATGCGTGCACGATGCGGGAACGACGGCGGATGGATGGCCGTATTTTGTCATGGAACTGGTCGATGGCGTGCCCCTGACGCAATACTGCGATCAGCGGAAACTGACGCTGCGCGAGCGGCTGGCGCTCTTCGTCCCGGTTTGTCAGGCGGTGCAGCACGCGCACCAGAAAGCAGTGCTTCACCGCGATCTGAAGCCGTCCAACATTCTCGTAACGGAAATCGACGGACGGCCGGTGCCGAAGGTGATCGATTTTGGAATTGCCAAGGCGTTGAGTTCCGGTGCGGTTCCGGCAGAGGGCGGCGGGCCCACGCTGGCGGGCGTAATCATCGGCACGCCGCAGTATATGAGTCCGGAGCAGGCGGGCTGCGGACTGGATGTGGATACGAGGAGCGATGTCTATTCCCTCGGTGTAATCCTCTGCGAACTGCTGACGGGCCGAACGCAACTGCCTGCGGATTGCACGGATTTTGCCACGGCCCTGCGGTGGATCTGTGAGGCGGAGCCGGTGCGGCCCAGCGCACTGGTGCAGCCGGAAACCGCAGAGACATGGAAGGCGGCGGCCTCGAGACATGTTCCGCCCGCCCGCTTTGCCAAAGTGCTGCGCGGCGATCTGGACTGGATCACAGTCAAAGCCCTGGAGAAGGATCGCACACGACGGTATGAAACCGCCTCGGCTTTTGCCCGTGATCTCCAGCGGCATCTCAACCGGCAGACGGTGAGTGCGGCGGCTCCCACGTGGCACTATCAGTTAGGGAAATTCGCCCGCCGTCACCGGGCGGCGCTCACGGGAGCCGGTCTCGCTGCAGGGGCGCTGGTGGCAGGTACGGCGGTCAGCCTGTGGCAGGCGGCCCGTGCCGAAGAGAGCCGCCGTGAGGCCGATAACAATTTCAAGCGCGCCAGCGATGCCGTGGCGTTTTATCTGAACCGCATCACGGAGGATAAACAACTGGCGCGCGGAGAGTTTCGCCGGTTGCGAAAGGCCCTGCTCGACAAAGGCATGGAGTTTTACGAGAACGTGAGTCAGGCCAAAGGGAGCGATCCTAAAGTCCGGTCGGACCGGGCGTGGGCGCTGGGGCGCATCGGCAACCTCTATGAACAGGCGGACAAGCCTGAGAAGGCGGCGGAATACTATCGCAAAGCTCTGGAGATTAATGACGCCCTCGCGGCGGAGTATCCCCGCGAACCGCGCTATCAGCGTGCCCTCGCGCTGCACCTCAACAGCCTGTCACTCATGCAGTGCCGCAGCCATGAAATGGAAAAGGGTCTCGCAAGCAACGACCGGGCGCTGAGTTTGTTAGAGGGGCTCGTGACAAAATTTCCTGACGACACGGACTACCTCGAGGACAGCTCTCTCGTTCTGATGAACCGGGCGAGGACACTGGGGAGGCCTCGTGCCGCCGAGAGCATCCTCGCCTGCACCCGCGCCGTGAAGATTCAGGAAAAGCTGATCGCGCGGAATCCCGCGAGGAACTCCTGGCGGCAGGCGCTCGGGGCCATGCTTCTCGATCTGAGTGCGGTACAGCAGTTGGAGAAGCAGAGCGCGGAGGAACTGGACTCCCTTCGCAGGGCGGATGAAATTTATGCCGGTCTGCAATCCTCCGATCCGGGAAACCCGGAGTATCGCCGCCTGCGGGGTAAAAGCCTGAGCCTCCTTGGGGGCGCACTGGTCAGGAACAACGAGGGTTCCGGTGAAGAGCAGTTTGCGCAGGCGCTGGAGCTTCGCCGGAAACTCACGGAGGAATTTCCGGAGGAAGCCGAATACCTTGAGGCGGAAATTTCATCCCATAAGGACCTCAGCAAGGCCCTTGCGGCGCGCGGGCTCACTGCGGAGTCCGAAGCTGAACTCAAACGTGCCTGCGACGGACAGCGGAGGCTGGCAGAGGAGTTTCACGGCGACGCAAAATACGTCAAGCCGCTGGCCGGTCTCCTGGCAAAACTGGCCGGCTGCGCACAGCGCCGGAATGCATGGCCGGAGGCCAGGGACCTCTACTCCCAGGCCATGAAGGCGGCTCCTCTCCCGGAGTATCGAAAAGCATTCATCGAGGGCGCGCTCGAATCCCGGGACTACGGGGCCGTGGTGCAGGAGGCGAAAGCCATGTCGCTGTCCACTTCCGGCGGCTGGGGAGCCCGCGTGCGCGGTGCTGAATTCATCGCCACCGCTTTGCCGATGGTGTTGCAGGACGCTTCGCTGGAAGAAACGAAACGGACCGCTCTCGTGGAATCGTATGGCGGCAGTGTGGTCGAATTGCTGCAACTGGCGGTGAAGCAGGGATACGCGGACGTTGCCGCTTTCGATACCGCCCCTCTGGGCGAAAGGTCTGATTTCCAGTCGCTGCTGCGGGAGACTGCGACCGCTTCTTCGACCGGCGCGCACCATTTTCGCTATGACCGCCCGAACGACCCTGATCCCGGTGTGCGGGAGTGGGAGCGCGAGGGCGCCACCTGGACGGAAACGCAGCCGTCCGGGGCGAAGAGCACGTTCACCGTCATTGGCCGCACCGTGGTGGAGAAAACCTGGGGAACTGAAATCCGCCGGAACGGCAAAGGCGGGTCCTCGCTTTTCATTCCTGATCCCGATACCCCGGAACCGCATTTACTGCGCATCAAATCCTCAAGTGGCACCTGGGGTGCGGTCGGCAAAATCGAGGAGATGCGGTAGGGCCTTTCGGCGGGTTTTTTGTTTTTCCCTGTCACGCCGGTGCCGCGGTTTCCCAAGGAAGGGAGTAAACACCTAAGCGGTGTGGAAAATCCTAACATCATGAAAACTTCTTTCCTGGTTCTCTCCCGCCGTTCCGTTGCGCTCTGCATCAGGGTAATGCTGTCTCTTGCGTGCCTGTCGCTCACTGCTGCGGCGGGCACGGTGCCGGACGGTTTCACGGAGCGCTTCACGGATACCAACGGCACCCGCATTCACTATCTGATTGGGGGCAAGGGCAGCCCGGTGGTGCTGCTGCACGGCTATGCGGAAACTGGTCACATGTGGATACCGTTGATGCCGCTGCTGGCCGCCACGCATACCGTCATCGTTCCGGACCTTCGTGGCGCGGGCGATTCCTCAAAGCCGGACGGTGGTTACGACAAGAAGAACATGGCGGCGGATATTCATGGGCTCGTTTCCTCGCTGGGCTTCAAACAGGCCGGCGTGGCCGGACACGATATCGGATTGATGGTGGCCTATGCCTATGCCGCGCAGTATCCCCGGGAAACAGAGCGGCTGGTGCTCATGGATGCGTTTCTTCCCGGCATCGGAGACTGGAAAAATGTGTGGCTCATGCGCGATCTGTGGCACTTCCACTTCCGCGGCGAAGTGCCGCTGGAACTTGTCAAAGGACGGGAGCGCACCTACTTCGAGCATTTTTGGAACGACTTTGCCGCCGATCCGAAGCACTCCGTGCCGGAGGCGGACCGCCGCTTTTATGCAGCGGCGTATGCGAAACCCGGAGGCATGCGCGCAGGTTTTGAATACTTCGCTAACTTCGAGCGGGATGCGCAGGACTTTGCTCAATGGGGCGCGACTCCCCTCCCCATGCCTGTCATGGTGCTGACCGGAGAAAAGGCGAGCGGTGCATTTCTCATCGAACAGGCGAAACTGGTGGCGGGGAATGTCGAGGGGCACATCATTGACGGTGCCGGTCACTGGCTGATGGAGGAGGCTCCTCAGGCGGTGATGCCAAAACTGGTCGCGTTCTTCAACGCCACAGAACAGCCCGCCCCCGGCCTGCGCGCGACTCCTCCTGAAATAGAAGCCTTCCAGCCTCTCGGC
>DATAIE010000094.1:0-2979 GCA_036262875.1 Verrucomicrobiales bacterium | reverse complement strand
CCAACGAGGGCATCATGGGCACGAATCCTAACGATGCCGCCGACGTGCTGCGGCTCACTCAAAACACCGCCACTCCGGGCCAAATCCAGTTCGCGTCAAAGACCGGCAAATTCTACCGCGTCTACTCCTCCACCGACCTCACCACCTGGACCGCCGCCGGCACCACGATCACCGGAGATGGGGCCGTGAAGCAGTTCAGCATCGTCACCACGGACGGCACCCGCCGCTACTACCGCCTCCATGTCATGAGCACGGATGGCCCGTGGGCTCCGTAAGGAGGATGGGGAATTGAAGAACACTCCAGCACACCGGCTGCTCCGAAAGGGGCAGCCGGTTTTTTGCGGGCCAAGTCCGGCGGCATGCGATTGCTGCGTCCCGGAAGAGAAAGACAACAAAGTTGCTGCGCAACAGTTGCGCTGTTCTCTTTATGAGAGAGCCGCAGGAAGCCAGGGTGCTTGCCCCAGGCAGGGATAGAGCGGCCCGGGTGGGCCTGAAGAGCGCAGCGGTGCGGACGGGCTACAATTTTATTTAATATGCTATAGTTAGCAACAGACGTCCGCTCTGCGTCGGCAATGTTTTAAATTCCCCTGACGGGCTGACACACTCCGCAGAGCTGCAATGCTTGCAGCGTGCCGGGAGCCTGCGGCGGCCATGCTCCGGAAGCCCTTCCTCCGCGGAAGTACGGTCCCCGTGCCGCTTCCATCAGGCCTGCCGCCTGCAAAACCCAGGATTCTCTCGACAAGCCGCGAGCCACCCGGCAGCATAAGGGGCATGCGTTCTCTTTTTCCCGTTCTTCTTCTTCTCGTGTTCGCTACTGCGACGGGCTGGTCGGTGATGGTGGCGAGGGAGTGTGACCGGAGGGCGACGGCGGCGGAAGAGAGGCTGGGGCGGCTGGAGGGGTTTTTGAAGGGGAAGGAGTTCCTAACGGCGGACTCCACCGAGGTCAGAAAACTCGACGGGCTGGTGGAGCGGCTCTATTCCCACACGGCGGCGCTGAAGGTGCGCATGGGCGAGATGGAGGAAAAACTCAAAGGCAGGGAGCAGCCGGTCAAATGAGGGGCGCAGCAATGGCGAGTGATGCGCGGGGCCTCATTTGGTAATCACGGCGTGCATGGCTGCCGGGCTTGTCACGTGGCGGGTGCAGCGGTAGCCGAGCTTAGAAAGGTCCAGCCCTGCGAGGAGGCTCTCGCCGCTGCCGAGGAGGACGGGTGAAACGGCCAGGTGCATTTCGTCGACGAGCCCGGCCTGCAGGTATTGCCGGAGGGTGGCGGGGCCGCCACCCACCCGCACATCCAGTCCGCCCGCCGCCTCCCGCGCCCGCTCCAGGGCAGCGTGGATGCCGTCGGTGACAAAGTGAAACGTGGTGCCTCCCTTCATCTCTATGGAAGCGCGCGGGTGATGGGTGAGGACGAATACCGGGGTGTGATAGGGCGGCTCTTCACCCCACCAGCCTTTCCACTCATCATCCGGCCATGCGCCGCGAACGGGCCCGAACATATTGCGCCCCAGAATCCACGCGCCGATCCCCTCAAAGCCGCGCTCAGCGAAGTCGTTGTCGATGCCCGTGGCGTCGACGTCGTTTCCCTGCATTTTTTGGAACACGCGCGTGGGGAAGAACCACTCGTGCAGCGCCATGCCGCCCTCGCCGAGCGGATTTTCGAGACTTTGATTCGGGCCGGCGCCAAATCCATCGAGGGAAAGGCCGAAGCAGTGAATGCGGAGTTTGGGCATGGGAGGAGTTAAAATCCGAAATCAGAAATCAGAAGCCCGAAAATGGCGGGCGGGCGTCATTCGTGCTTCGTCATTCCTTCGGGTTTCTGAATTCTGGTTTCCTCATTTTCCCGCTCTCCTCTCCTCACTCTCGCGAATCATTTCACTCAAGTCCGCTGCGGGACGGATTTCGAAGGGGCCGGCCTTTACTCCGGGGTGCTTCGACATGATCTGGATGGCGTGATTCAGATCACGGGCTTCCAGGATGAGGATGCCGCCGATTTGTTCCTTCGTTTCGGCATAGGGGCCATCGGTGATGGAGACGCGGCCATCCTTCCAGCGCAGGGTGGCGGCGGTTTGCGGCGGTTGCAGCGCTTCGCCGCCGGCGAAGTGGCCGTTCGCGCGCAACTCGTCGTCGTAGGTGAAGCACTCGTCCACCATCGCGTTGCGGTCGGCTTCAGAGAGATTCTCAAATTTGTTCGGCTCGATGTATCCAAGGCAGATGTATTTCATGAGGGTTTGCGTTGTTGGTTGTTGGATTCCGCGGTCATGGATCCGACCGTTTCACAGAGTAGACGAATGGGATTTCCGGAATTCGACAGCGCCCGCGAAATTTTTTTCTCAGGGTGGCGCAAGGATCAGGCGGGGCGTTGTGCAGCGCTTGATCCGGGCGAGAATCGCAGCGACGGGAAGAAAATGCGCCCGATCTGGTCCCGCCTCGGCCTGTTGATCCTTCCCGGTGTGTTCCTCTTCTCGGCGGGAAATTACACGCGCTACGCCGTGCGGTATGCCGGTGTTGAAGAATGGCCGTCCGTCCCCGCGACCGTGACCGGCCAGACGGGGGAGGAACTGCGGTTCACTCAGGGGCGGGGGAATTGGACTGTCGATACCCGCGAAGTTCAATTCGATTACGTAGTAAACGGGAAGGCCTATAAGGGCACTGAATACTCGCCCAATGGCGGCGGTCTGGAGCGCGCCATGGATGCGGAGTGGAGAGCGTATTACAATCCGGATGCTCCGGAGGTGGCCGTGCTCAACCCGGTAGCCTACGAGGGAATGGGATGGCTCGCCTGGGGCGGGATCACGGGTTTCATGGTGACGGTGCAGTTGTTTTGTGCAGCCCTGGATTTCCGGGACCGGCGCCGTCTGGCGAGGAAGGCACGGCGGCGTGAAAGTTATAAGGAACGTCTCAAAGAACGCCGGATGCACCGTCCATGAACGGTGCGAAATGGTGGCCCGGATTGTAATGGATGGCCATGCTGAACCGCG
>DATAIE010000093.1:0-4136 GCA_036262875.1 Verrucomicrobiales bacterium | reverse complement strand
ATCCGGACGAGTTGCCTGACCTCTATTCAGCCGTGGATTTCAATTGGTGTTTCGATTTCTCCGCCTCCGGCGCGAATTCCGCCTGGCTGCTGCCCAACCGGATTTATGAAGGCGGACTGTTTCACTGCCCGGCGCTGGCATTCGAAGGAACTCAAACGGGTGAGTGGCTCAAAATGAATCAACTGGGTGAGATTTTACGCGAAGACCTCTATGATCAGTTGCATGCTTTCTTTGGGGGGCTGACCCGGGAGAAGTGGCAGGCCATGGCGGCAAAATGCGCCGCTGCGCCTGATCAGCTTTTCGCTGGTGAGGCGGACTATGGGAAACTTGCCACGGAGCTGGACCTCCTGGCCGCGGGCCCGGAATCCGGCCGCCTTCGTTAGGCATGTCCCGGGCTGTGCCCTACCGCACCGCTCCCGATTTCAAAAACTCCAATGCTCCTCTTGCGGCTGCCGGGGCGGCGCTGCGGTCATTCAGGAGCAGGGTCATAAAAGTATCCGGGGCGGCTCCCGGTGTTTCCGGCGGGCGGGTGATGACGAGGATGTGCTGAGAGCCGAATCCGAACCAGGCCTCTGTGAGGGGACGCTCGGCGGAGGCGTACGAGGTAAACGCGCGGTTGATGGCGCTGCAGAGGGCGCCGGCCTGGTCATTGCTCAGGGAATCCGGCAGCCGCTGCCATTTGATGATTCCTCCGCGATGCACACAGAGGCCGGTGATTCCCTCCATTTCTGAGAGGACCTTGAGGGACTCGTTCATGGCGGCACCTCCTCTGGAAATCCGATGACATGCTCTACGCCGGTTCCTGCGCCCCCGATGATTCCAAGAAATCCTCCTTCGATGGCGCAATAACCGGTGGAGCGCTCCGGTTCGGAAATGGCGACCACTCCCGGCGCATCCCAGCCGATGCTCCGCGCGATAGCCGCCGCGGTGGCCCGAAGAAACTCGTAGTCGCTTCGAAAATAGCCACGATCGTCCTCATGGATTTCGCCGGCGAAGTCATCGCCGGCGGTTCCGAAGCGAATGCAGTAAGCGGAACCGGGGTCGGCGAGCCACTGGCGATGCGCATCCGTCAGAACCGGCACCAGGCCAACAGCAGGTTCCGGGGGCGGAATTTCTTCGACCGGAGCTGCAATCTCCGCAGCAGGAGGGGCCACCGAAACGGCTTCCTGAACGACGGCGGGTTTGGGTGCCGCTTTAACAACGGCACGCGCTCTCGGCCCGCGGGAGACCATCGACGGATGAGTGGGTTTGGCTCCGGCTTTGTCGGCGACAAACTCAAAACTCCACGGCATAACCTGGGAAACCGCCGTTAGGGCGGGATCGCCTTTCAAATCCCCAAAACTCACTTCCTCCACCATGCCCCGGCGGATGGCCACGGAGGCGCGGCGACCGCTGGCTTCGTCGTGCAGACGGAGTTCTCCCGGCGTATCGGTGTGGACGATGCGCTCGATGAGGCGCGTCATCGTCATACCGTTGGATTCCGTGATCGTGCCTGAAAAGTTCATGGTCGTCAGCGGCCCTCCTGGAGCAGTTCCTCGACCAGCTCGCGAAGTTCCTGCGGCTGGTAGGGCTTCGGCAGCACCGCGCGAAATCCGTAGTCAAGATAGCGGCTCATTACAGGGTCGTCGCTGTAGCCGCTGGAGACGATGGCCCGCACGCCGGGGTCCATCTGGCGGATCTTTTCCATGGCCGCCGCACCGCCCATCCCTCCGGGGATGCTCAGGTCCATTACCAGCAGATCGTACGGCTGGCCCTTGCTGATCGATTCATGATAGCGCGCCACCGTTTCCGAGCCGTCGGAGGTCTGCGTCACCTCACAGCCGATGTTTGTGAGATGGAGAGCGATCAACTGGCGAATGAGCGGCTCGTCTTCGAGGATGAGCACCCGGCGGGAGTGAGGTGTCGCATTGGCGGGATCGGGCACCAGGGAAGGTCCGCCCTGCGCGGGGGAACTGGTGGCGGGAAGTGAAATGCGCACCCGCGTGCCCTCATGCCACGCGGAGAGCAGCCTCACCGCGCCGCCGTGGCCCTTCGCGATGGACTCGCAAACCGTCAGCCCGAGGCCGCTGGCATTGGCATCGGGACGGGTGGTGAAGTAAGGTTCGAAAACCCGTTCAAGCTGCTCCGGCGCGATCCCTTCGCCGTTGTCCACCATTTCAAGGAGGATCCAGTCATTCAATTGCGCCTCCGCCGGCAGGCCGAGGTCCGCAGGGGTCAACCCGACATGAACAGGGCGTGCGAGCCGCAGCGTCACGATTCCCTCACGACCCACGGCCTGTTCGGCATTCTTCATCAGATTGCTGAGAAGCCGGCGGATTTGGTGCCGGTCCACATCCGCCTGCCAGATGTCTCCACTCACCCCCATCCGGTAGTCGATGCCGGGGCGTTTGGGCCATTCCGCAAACCACTCCTGTACCAGACGTCCGATATCCGTGGGCTGGCGGATGGGCGCTCCCCCGCGGGCAAAGGTGAGGAGCTGCTGGACGAGATTTTGCGCCTGCACTGTGGCCTGACGGGCGGTCCGCAGCTCATTGTGCCCGGCGCTTTCGGACGGGAGGTTCATCTCCGCCAGGGACAGATTGCCCAGGAGCACGGTGAGCAGATTGTTGAAATCATGCGCAAAACCGCGCGCGAGCAGTCCCAGCGATTCCAGCTTCTCCAGTTTGTCCTGCTGTTCATCCGCCAGTTTTCGGGCCGTCACTTCGCGCAGCAGCGCCAGCAGGCCCGGGCCGAATGGATAGAGCTGCACCTCATACCAGTGCCCGCGCGCTTCGTTTTCCATTTCGAACGAGCGCGCCTGGCGTTTGGACATCGCCGTGCTGAATTCATGATAATACAGCCGGTGCAGGCTTGCCGGAAGGCAGTCCCACAGCACGCAGTTCAGCAGGCTTTCGCGCCGGCCGTCCAGCACCCGCGCCGCCAGATTGTTCAAATAGGTGATGCGCCAGTTTTCGTCGAGGGCCAGCAGAGGATCGGAAATGCTGCTCACGATCCCCGCCAGATTCGGCCACGGTGTACCGCTGACGTCCGGCAGGGAAGGGGGCAGAACGGCACCTTCCTTGCGCCGGAAGAGAACGACGATCCCCGTCAGTGCGCCATCCGCATCGCGGATGGGCGTGGTGTTATCCTCGATGGGAATGGAGGCACCATCCTTGTCTGTGAGAACCATGGTCCTCAAGGCGGAGCCTCCTCCATTCATCAATCCGCTCGTTTCGACCGCCTCACCCCCCGGAAGAGATACCCGGAAGATCTCGTGAAGCGGACGCCCGGCTGCTTCTCCCGCCGGCCAGCCGGTGAGCTTTTCGGCCACCGGATTCATAAAATTCACCACTCCCAGCACATCGGTGGAGATCACGCCCTCCGCCATACTTCGCAACGTGGAGACAAACCGCTCCTCGCTTGCCCTCAACTGCCGGTCTGCCCGGTGCCGGCTCGCGGCCAACTCCACGACGGAGCGCAATTCGCTCTCGTGGAACGGCTTCAGCAAATAACCGTAGGGTTGCGCCGTCCGCGCCCGCTCCGTCGTCTGGTCGTCCGCGTGACCGGTTAGAAAGACCACCGGCTTCTGGTAGTCCCGGTGGATTTTCCCGGCGGCTTCCACGCCATCCATGTCTCCCTCCGCGAGATGAATATCCATCAGCACCACATCCGGCTGTTGCATTTTGACCGCCTCGATGGCTTCCGCTCCCGTCCGGCACAGCGACGTCACCTCGTAACCTGCACGGACCAGCGTGTGATGGAGGTCCCGCGCCACGAGACTTTCGTCCTCGACTACAAGTATGCGCAGCGGGTTTTGATAAGACATGAGGGTGCGGCGATCCGGAATCCGGATGTGATTAATCTCCGTTAAGTAACGGGACCCTACAGGAGGGGCAATGGAAAAATAGCCCTTCCCAGGCATCGCCGAGACGCGAGGCTCATCCGTCACCCAAGGCAGTTTTCCCGGGTCACTTCTTAAAGATAAACAGCTTTCGCAGTGTGAAATTGATCATCAAATTCGGTGCCACGAAACCTGCAAATGCAGCCCACGCAGGCCATGCAAACCTTCGGATGAGCCAGTCCTGCACGCCGGCTCCGCTCAGGACCCCCGGGGCATTGACGGCAGTAAAGAGCAGGTATTCCTTCCAGAGCGAGTA
>DATAIE010000092.1:0-1939 GCA_036262875.1 Verrucomicrobiales bacterium | reverse complement strand
ATCCCCGCTCCGTCCCGTGCGGCCCGGCCCCTTTGCGTAATATCCATGCTGCGCGTCGTAGAGCGCCATGCCCATAAAACTGGGAAACGGCATGGGCCCGCCGCTTTCGATGCGGCTGCGAATGATGCCTGCAAGGCCGCCCCTTCCGGCAGGGTCGCCATCGTCACCGGGAATCATGAAGGCGGCGGCTAACGATTCTTGATGCAATACAGGTCCTTCTCCCCGCGAATGTAGATTGTGCCATCATCCACCGCCATGCTCGACAGTGTGCGCTCGTCCGACAGTTGATTGACGCCAATGAGCTTGTATTCCCGTCCGGCGGCGAGGATGGCGCATTTTCCGAATTCATCCATCACATAGAGCTTTCCTTCAGACAGCACCGGCGACGCTGAGCAGTCTCGCAATACGCGGTCCGACTGCCACAACAGTGTGCCGGACTTCGCTTCGCGGCAGGCCACGATGCCGGAGTCTGTCACAAGATAGAGCAGGCCGTTATCGAAGATCATGGACGGCGTTTTGGGGGCATACTTGCTTTCAACCCACTTCACGTTCGTCTTCGTAATGTCTCCCTCTCCCACCGGATCGATCGCGAGGACTTCCGGTGTGTCGAAGGCGCTGCTAACATAGACGAGCCCGTCACCAAACACCGGCTTCGGCACGATGGAGTATCCTTCGTAGGTGGCCCGCCAGAGTTCCTTCCCGGTGGCGGGATCGAGTGCGTTGACGACATCCGCCCCGGGCGAGATGAGTTGCTTCTTTCCGCCCGCGGTGATGACGGTGGGGGTGGCAAAGGCAAACTTGCTCTTGGCCTCCGTGGGTCGTTTGAATTTCCAGGCCACGTCGCCGTTGGAGGCTTTCAGCGCAGCGATGTACTGTTCCTCGCGTCCGTCACAGTTGAAGATCAGGTTGCCGTCCGCGAGCACGGGCGAGCCGCCATTTCCGTGCTGCGGCTGGAAGAACAGCTTGCGGTTCTCCCAGATCTTTTTGCCCTCAAGGTCGAGGCACGCGGTTCCCTGATGTCCGAAGTGGATATACACCTTCCCGTCCTCCACCAGCGGGGTGGGGCTGGCGTGGCCGTTTTTGCGGTGGATGCTGTCCGGTGCCGTCGCGCCATACTGGGTGAACACTTCACGGTCCCAGTCCACGTGTCCGGTGCTGGCATTGAGGCAAAGAGCCCGCAGGGAACGGTCCGCTTTGGGACTCGCTTCATCGCCCGCGGTCACCACAGCGGTGGTCAGGTAAATGTGCCCCTTGTAGAGTGCGGGTGAGGACCAGCCCGCTCCAGGAATCTTCACGCGCCAGGCAACATTCGTCGTGCTGTTCCAGGTCACCGGGAGGTTTTTTACCGCCGCATGACCATCTCCGTCCGGGCCGCGAAATTGCGGCCAGTCCGCTGCCGCGGCGGTGAAAGCGAAGAACGGGACCAGAAAAAGAGAGCGAAGCATGACAGCAACCATTCATTGGAAAGCGCTCTCCGTGCAAAGAGAAACCCGCAGCGCATGGAGAGTGCCGGAAACCGGTTCCTACTCCGTTTTCAGGATGATGTCCTTGAACTGCACCGTCATCGGAGCGCCGGCGTGAAGTTGCAGCGCCAGAACTCCGGACTTCGCGCCCACGGCGGTTTCATCGGTCACGTCCACTGTCTGCTTGCCATTGATGAAATGCTCAAGGTGACCGCCTTTCGCCTTGATCACATATTCATTCCACTCGGTGGGCTTGATGGCTGCCTGGATCTCCTCCGATTTGCCGACGGTGCCCGTCGCTTCGATTTTCGGTTTGTCCGGCTTCGATCCCTCCTTGATCACCACTTTCTGACCGCGCTGGGCAAGGATGCCGCGTCCTTTTTCTTCATACAAAATACCGCTGTAGGTCTTCCCCACTTCAAAATCGGCCTGATAACCGGCCACCACGGAGTATTCCGGCTTCACGACCTTGCTCC
>DATAIE010000091.1:0-4062 GCA_036262875.1 Verrucomicrobiales bacterium | reverse complement strand
CAAAACAAATCGGAACTTCCGCCCGAAGTCGAGTTCGGCGGCTCGAAACCGGCGAGGCCCATGACTGAAGAGGAGCGCCGGAAACTGCGCAAGGCCGCGGCGCAGGCTCACGGCTCGGGTGTCGATGTGAAGAATCAGATTCTCATCGCACTGCTGATCGCGGCATTGGCGGGAGGTGGAATCTTCTTTACGAACCACTATTTCGCGAGCCATCCCAATGAGGCGTCCTCCGGTCAGAAGGAGATCGTCATCCCGGGCGGGGGTGCCGGATTGAACCTCCAACTCGCGGATGAATCCGGTGACCTTTTTGCCGCAAGCGGAGGTGATGTGGAACCCCTGGCGGACACAGGCGAAACCATCGCAAACCTGATGAAACTGGTGGCTCCCGGTCTGAAGCCAGGAGACGCGTGGGAAAAGGCCCTGCAGTCCCGGAAAGAGGGCGATCCGGGTGGCCACCCGCAGGGTTCGCCGGAGTCCTTCCTCTACGATGTGAGGATCTTTCCCGCCCTTGGCAAGCTAACCTCCGGGATGGAGCCCGGCGACTATTATCTCGCCTGGAGAACAGCCGGCCTGGTGATGACGCCGGAGGAATCGATGGCCCTGCAATCCGCGCTGCTCCGCACCGCCCGCTACTGCGGCGTGCGCGTGCTCGCGTGGACGGTGCTTCCCAATCAGGCCGCCGTGATTCTGCGCGTGCTCCCCCGCTACCCTCTGCCCGACGAAAAGCTGGAAAAGCGCATCGCCATTTTGAGAGGGGAAAAGGCGGCCTCCGCCGTGATCTCCCAGTTGAACGCGGCACTGAAGACGGGTGACTCTGCCGCGGCTGAGCAGCTCCGCAGGAAATGGACCGCCAGCATGGGGAGCGCCTCCGGCTTCTTCAGTGTGATCAAAACCGTGGCCGTTACGGAACCCGACGCCCTGAAGGGGCGGCCGCTCTGGCAGGAAAAGCCGATACACCTGATGCTTCTCGATCCGAATACTCCGGACGTGCTCCAGGCGGCGGCCATCGTGGATACCGCGGCCGTGAGAGGAAAGCTGGCCGGAGTCGCCTCGGCATGGCCTCTCTGCGGCCTCCGGGCGGCCCTTCACAATTACGGCCCCTCCCTGCGCGCGATTTCGGTCCTCATGCAAAAGAACCCTCAGGCGTCCCTTCCGCTTCCGCTGAAGGAGGAAATCCTCAAATCTCTCGTCGCGTACCGGCGCTACCTTGGGGACCTGCCTCCGGAACCGCCGCCGCAGCCTCCTGAAGACAACACACCGGACAAAAGTCCCGCAGTTCCTCCGCCGGCTCGAACACAACCAGCAGAGGAAAACACGGTAAAAACGCCGGGACCGGCAAACAAATAACGCCGGGTCTCAGTGAGCGGCTTCCTGCGCAGGTGCGGCTTCCTTCTTCTCCTTCCACGTGCTCTGCACATACAGTTCACGCAGTTGCTTGAAGTCCACCAGCGTCGGTGAGTCGGTCATCAAATCGCAGGCTTTGTTATTTTTCGGGAAGGCGATCACTTCGCGAATGCTGTCCTCGCCGGCGATGAGCATGGCGATGCGGTCGAGACCGAGAGCGAGGCCGCCATGCGGCGGGGCTCCAAAGCGGAAGGCGTCGAGAATGTGGCCGAATTTGATTTTCTGTTCCTCTTCGTTCACGCCGAGGACACTGAACATTTTGGCCTGGAGGTCCTTCTCGTGGATACGGATGCTGCCGCCGCCGAGTTCATAACCGTTGAGCACCACGTCATAGGCGACGGCGCGGACTTTGGCGTAGTCCCCGGCATCGAGCAGCGGAACGTCTTCACTGTTGGGGCGGGTGAACGGATGGTGGACGGCGGCCCACGAGCCGTCGTCCGTTTTGGCCAGCAGCGGGAAGTCCACAACCCAGAGGAAATTGAGGTCCGTGCTGTTTTTGGTCAGTTCCATCATGGCGGCAACCTCCAGGCGGACCCGGCCAAGAATAGTCACCGTGGTTTCCCAGTCACCGGCCACGAAAAACACGATGTCGTTTTCCTCCACGTTCAGCGTGGAGATGAGCGCTGCCTTTTCCTCATCCGAAAAGATCTTCCAAAGCGGGCTCTTGTACTCCCCGTTTTCGTATTTCAGGAAGGCCAGCGTCTTCACCGGCAGGCCCGCCTGAATGGCGATCTCATTGAGCCGGTTCATCTGCCCGGTCGTGACGCCGGCGAAGCCCTTGGCATTGATCGCCTTCACTGCACCGCCGTTTTCCAGCGTGCTTTTGAAGATCTTGAATCCGGTATTGGCGAACACTCCGGCAAGGTCCGTCAGCTTCATGCCAAAGCGGGTGTCCGGCTTGTCGATACCGTATTCATCCATGGCCTGCTGCCACGTCATGCGCACGAAGGGTGTCGGCACGTCGCGGTCCATCCCCGCTTTGAACATGCTGACGAGCAGACCCTCCACGAGTTTGATAATTTCCTCCTGCCCGACGAAGCTCGCCTCGATATCGATCTGCGTGAACTCCGGCTGGCGGTCGGCGCGCAGGTCTTCATCCCGGAAACAGCGGGCGATCTGGAAATACTTTTCCAGTCCCGCAACCATGAGAAGTTGCTTATACTGCTGAGGAGCCTGCGGGAGAGCGAAAAAATGGCCGGGAGACAGCCGCGCCGGCACGAGAAAGTCGCGCGCGCCTTCCGGTGTCGGATTGGAAAGTATGGGGGTCTCCACCTCCACGAAGCCGCTCGCATCCAGATAGTTGCGAGCCGCCGCCGTGATTTTGTGGCGCTGGCGGATGTTGCGAGTCATGCGCGGGCGGCGCAGGTCGAGGTAGCGGTATTTCATCCGCAGGTCCTCGTTGGAAAGCTCGCGGTCGAGCTGGAACGGCAGGACATCCGCTTTGTTGAGAATTTTCAGTTCACTGCACACCAGTTCCACGGCCCCGGTGGCCAGCTTGTCATTTTCAGTTCCCGCCAGACGGGCCACTACACGACCGGTCACCTGGATCACGTCCTCGTCCCGGAGTTTGTGACTCTGAGCAGCGGTGTCGGCATTCTCCTCCGGACGGAACACCACCTGCGTGACACCCTCGCGGTCGCGCAGGTCCACAAAAATAACGCCATGATGGTCCCGCACCGCCTGCACCCAGCCGGCAAGAGTGACCGTGCTGCCTGAGTGTGAGGAGCGGAGTTCGTTACAGTGGTGAGTGCGATACATGAGCAGAACTGGAATAAAGAGGGCGCGCAGGTTGCCCTGGATTTCCCGGGGCTCAAGTGGTGATTGTGAAACGGATTTTCGATTCTCCCGGTCCAGGCTATCCCTTCTCCCATGTCTTCCTCTCCCGATTCCGGCGGCCCCGGCACGTCCCCGTTGCGCAGGTTCATCGAGCGGCGGGTGCGGTTTCTCATCTTCGCTCTGCCGCTTTGCTGCGCTCTCCTTCTGATTCCATGGGACGGATGGCTTTTCGAACTGCTGCGTCATTTCCGGCTTTGGTGCGCGGTGATCGGACTGGCGCTGACCCTCTTCGCCCTTCTCCTCCGGCAATGGAAATGGGCGGGCATCGCTCTGCTGACCGGGCTTTGGCAGGGATATCCGGTCTATGCCTACAGTTCGATGAACAGGGTGGATGCCGGGGCAAACCACGCCCGTTTTTCGGTTCTGACCTGCAATCTCCTTTATGAAGCCGTGGACCCGGAGACCATGATCGCCTCGCTGAAAAAGGCGGACCCGGACGTCATTGTCTTCGAGGAATTCACTTCGCACTGGCAGTCTCTGCTGCAAAAGGCGCTCTGGGAAACCTATCCCCACCGGATTGAGCGACCGATGGAGGGAGCCTTCGGCATTTGTATGGTCAGCCGCCTGCCTCTGGAAAACGCGAGGGCACTGCCGGACGACGCGGGATTGAGCTGCATGAGCGGCGTCATCACCGTTGCGGGCGAAAAAGTGGGGATTCTCGGCGTGCATCCGCTGCCCCCGACGTCACCCGGCTACTTTTCGGAATGGAAGGCCTCGATCGGTTCATGGCCCTCTCTGCTCCGGCAAATCCCGTGCACCCACCGCGTGCTCACGGGAGATCTGAACAGCACCCCCTTCAGCCGCGCTTTCGCCAATCTGTGC
>DATAIE010000090.1:0-5998 GCA_036262875.1 Verrucomicrobiales bacterium | reverse complement strand
AGCCGGCGGGACCGTCCTGGAGATTGCCCGGAGTGAACGAACCGAATTCGTTGGCCCCCGTTTCAAAGCCGATGCCGTTCGTGGCGTTTGTCCACGCGGTATCGATGAAATCGGAGGCGGTCCAGGTGGTGCCCAGTGAACCGTCGACGGGCACCAGGACTTTACCGGTCGTGCCTAGCTGGATGGCCAGAGTCTTCGTGGTCTGGGCCGCCGGGCCGTAGCTGGTATCGGGCAACTGCGGCGGAAAAGAAGGCGCGAACTCCGAGGCGACGGAGAGGTCCGGTTTGATCAGCGCAAGGTATTCGCCTTCGCTGTCGAGTTTGAAATTCGTATGCAAAGGGCTGCCGGGCGTGCGGCGGTTTTTGTTAGAGGCCCAGACGATAAGGTAGCCGTTCGGAGAAAGCGTAACGCCGGCGGGGAAGGTCCATTTGTCCGGAGTGGCAGCCGTATCAGTCAGCGCCCAGCCCTCCAGATTCACCGCCGCGGCGGTGGTGTTATGAAGTTCAATCCAATCCTCATACGAACCATTTTCGTCCGCCAGGGTGTGCGTATTGTCAGCCATGAATTCGGAAATCACGACTTGAGCCCGGGCAGGGGCTGCGGCAGCGGCCAGCAGGCAGAGGGAAAGGAGGGGTCTTTTCATAGGGGTGACAGAGGAAAGCGGATTCCGCGCCATGATGCCTACCGGACAACGCCGTTTTCCCGCCACTACTTACCGCGCCAGTGCTGATGGTTTTCGCGCTTACGGGCGGCGCTTTGTGATCGCCCGCAGACTGGACATTTGGCTGCGGTGTGGCATGAAGGTGAAACCTGATTCGTCCTGGAGGAGCGTCTCTCTTCCGTTTTCATCCTTGTCTCCAGCCATGAAAATTCTCACTAGCCTTTTGCAATTCTGCGCCGTGTTGACGGCGTCTGCGGCCCCCTCCTACGTTGTCGCTGTTTCTGAAGCTACGGGAGCCGACCCTGGATGGAAGGCGGTGGTGGAGAAATTGAAGGCCAAACACCACGCCAGCGTTTTGACATGGAAGAAGGAGCCGGGAGAAACGCTGGCGGGGTTGAAGGAGGCGATGCCGCGTTATACTTGTTTTGTGACCACTCCGGCAGAGGCGACGCGGGAGTTCGTGCAATCGGTCCACCGGCTCACCCGCAAGCTGGATGACGATCCCTACACCGATACGCGCTGGGGAATCCTGACGGGATTCGACGCGGCGAATGCGCTGGACATCGCGTCAGAGGAAAAGCCGCTTACGATTTCCAAAGTGGGATCTGGAACAGAGGTGGCGCTGGACCGCTGCCAGGCAGGCACCTGGTATTGTGAACTGCGCAAGGGGTTCATGATGCAGAAGGAGGCGGGCGGAGCGGCGGGAGAGAAGAAGGTGGAGCCGGACACGACGAAGGCGCTCGTGGATCTCATCAATACCGGCGCTCCTGACCTGTGGGTGACTTCCGGACACGCTACGGAACGGGACTGGATGATCGGGTTTCGCTACAAGAACGGCTTCTGGAAAAGCAAGGCGGGGCAGTTGTTCGGAGAGGATACGAAGGGTGGACATTTCGACGTGAAGAGTCCGAACCCGAAGGTGTATCTGCCGGTGGGAAATTGTCTGATGGGACACATCGATGGCCAGGATGCGATGGCCCTCGCCTACATGAAGAGCGCGACGGTGCGTCAGATGGCGGGTTACGTGTTGCCGACCTGGTATGGCTACCAGGGCTGGGGATTGCTGGACTATTTTGTGGAGGAGCCCGGCCGCTACAGTTTGACCGAGGCTTTCCATGCGAACAATCTGGCGCTGGTGCACCGGCTGACGACTTACTTTCCCGGCTCGGAAAAAATCGAGAAGGTGGATGAAATGGGACGGGCAGGGAAGGGAACGGCGCTGCCCAATCTCACGGACGAGGGGAAAAAGGCGGGGCTGTCCGCCGGGGATTTGCAGGGCCTGCTTTTCGACAGGGACAACGTGGCCTTTTACGGTGATCCTGCGTGGGAAGCGCGGATGGCGGCCGGAAAATTGAACTGGGAACAGAAACTGTCGGTGGATGACAAGGGAGTCCATACACTTACCATCAAGCCACTGGCAGGCGCGGATACCTGGACGGCGGTGAACAAGAATGGCTCGCAGCGCGGCGGGCGGCCTATTATTCAATATCTGCCGGAACGCATCGATCCGGCGAAGGTGAAAATCGAGGCAGGCAGTGAACTGAAGCCGGTTATTACGGATGATTTTATTCTGGTTCCGCTGCCGGAGAAGGGGGAGTCGACACTGACGCTGCGGTTCAGCGCGGTTTCAAAAAGACTGTAGCGAAAACCGCAGCAAGGCCGTCCCGGACCTGCTGAGGCTGCTCCGTTGCTGTAGAGGGCTCTTAGCCAAGGCCGGAAATAGAGAAGATTGTCGTTCGAATGGTCCGACAGGTGTCGGAACCCCTTCGGGGTTCGGGGCACCGGTTGGACTTTCCCTGGGGTAGCCCCTGCGGTGCAACCCCAGGCTGTGAGACGCAACGCCGTTGGCGTTGAATTCGCAGCGCGAAGAATCAGTATTCTATCTACTGTGCGGGGCGTCTGCCCTTTTCATTGCGCGGAGGACACCGGAGCGGTTTCAATTGATGTGTATCCGGAAAAGTGGAGCTGGGCCTCACCGCGGTTCCGTCAATGTATACTTGGTCTTGAACGTCTTCGTTCCTCTCAGGAGGCAACCGCTTCAAGAAAGGGCGCATCCAAAGTGCAGGAAACTTTCGAGAATGGGTCCAATCGTACATCCGGCGTGCGTTAGAGCAGGTTAAATTAAATTGTAGACGTTTTGAAGCGGAGCCAGTGCGGGCTGAAGGACGTCCCCGTCTTCACTCAGCCGTCGCTACCGCACTGTGGACTGCGTGCAGCCTGCTGCCGCTGTACGGGCCGCAGCCTGCTGCGGCGGGCTTGACCTTCGTGTGCCCGACGGTCGTCCCGTTCTTTCGATGTTCTCCGCGGGGCTTCGTGCATTGTTGACGGGAATCCAGCAGCAATGGACCCTTTCTGCCGCCGCAGCAGGCTGCGCGCAGTCCACGGTGCGGCGTGGGGTATCCAAAGACGCTGTGTGCCCTGTGCCTGCCGCACTTTTTACCTGATACACAGGACGCCCGCAGAAGCGCCTCTTTCGCCGAGTGCGGTTGGTTCCCGGGGGATTGGCTGCAATTCAATTTAAACCGCTCCAGTCGGGGAACGGCTCTCCTCATTTCCCTGGAGCCCAAGTGACCCATCCGAACTGGGAGATGAGCCAGACGAGTCCGTAGGCGACCCCGGCGGTGGCGGGGAGGGTGAGGACCCATGCCCAGAGGATGCGCTCCACGACGCCGAGTTTCAGGGCGCTGAAGCGCTTGGCACAGCCGACGCCCATGATGCTGGTGGTAATGGCGTGCGTGGTGGAAACCGGCATGCCGTAGCTGGCGGTGACGGCCAGGACGGAGGCGGCGGTGGTTTCCGCGGCGAAGCCGTGAACGGGCTGCAGTTTGACCATCTTGTGGCCCATGGTCTTGATGATCTTCCAGCCGCCGGCGGCGGTGCCGAGGCCCATGGTGAGCGCACAGACGACGACCACCCAGTTGGGCACGCCCTGGCTGGCGGTATCCATGACCGGGTCAGGCATAAAACCGAACTGGAGCCATGAAGGCAGCCATGACATGATTTTGGCCCCGATGGCCAACTGGTGCGGGTCGGACCCGGCGCTCGTTTGCAGCCAGCTGAGCCAGCCAGGGAGATTCTCGAAGAGTGAATGGCCGGAGGCGTCCTTCGTGGTGGCGGCGACGAGGGCAAGGGTGATGATACCCATGCACTTGGTGGCGTCATTCATGCCGTGGCTGAGTCCCATGTAGGCGGAACTGGCGAGCTGGGCTTTGCCGAAGACGCGGTTCACGGTCACAGGCCGCCAGTTGCGCAGGATCAGATAGAGAAGAGCCATGACGATGAACCCGCATCCGAATCCCACGAGGGGCGAGATGACCATGGGCCAGACGACTTTGTTTTTGATGCCTCCCTTGTCCTCTCCTTTTTTCACCTCGGTGACCACCTTTTGCACCCTTCCCTCAAAGACGACAAAATGCACCGGCACCGGAGCGGATACGGTGTAGGTCCCGTCCGCCTCTGTCCCGGGCATGGCTTTCAGCGCTGCGGTCACCTCTGACGGAGGAGCTGCGGGTTTACCGTCCTTTTCCACGGTGGCTTTGCCCTCTTTGACAGTCACCTTGACCTCTTTCCTTTCGGTGGGATGCAACACCTTGTGAGTGCCGTTCACCTCCCAGTCCTTTTGGGATTTGAGCACTGCCAGGGCCGGTTCGTCCGCGGCCACGGGGTCCTTGAGAGAGTTGACCTTCTTATCCTTCACTTCCTCCCACTTTACGGAGGTTTCCCACACTCCCTTTTTCATCGGTGCGAGGGCATTCACCGCCACGGCGGCGGCGAGCGTGGCGCCCACGAGACTGCCGATGAGCGCGTGGCTGGAACTGGAAGGCATCCCGAACCACCACGTCAGCAGGTTCCAGAAAATGGCCGCTGTCAGCGTGCAGACGAGGACCACCTGCGTGTTGTGCTGATTCATAAAGGACTGATCCACGATGCCGCCGGAGATCGTCTTGGCGACGGCGAGTCCGAAAAAGGCACCGATGAGATTCGTTACCGCCGCCAAAAGGATCGCCTGCCGCGGGGTCAGCACCTTGGTTCCGACGACCGTCGCTATCGAATTTGCCGTGTCGTGAAAGCCGTTCGTGTAGGTGAAAACGAGGGCGACGAAGATGACAAGAAATACGAGAGTCAGTTCCATGCGTGGTGGTTGCGGTCTTATTCAACCGCTACCATGCGACCTGACATCCTCTACAAATACAGTGTGTCAATTTCGTCAGATAAAGGGCGGAAACTAACAGTTAGTTGCGTCGAATGTGACGAAACCGTAACATGGATTCCGGAAGTCTGTTTTTGAGCCCCGGC
Organism: Verrucomicrobiales bacterium; assembly: GCA_036262875.1. Lineage (GTDB taxonomy): Bacteria > Verrucomicrobiota > Verrucomicrobiia > Verrucomicrobiales > V1-33 > V1-33. The sequence goes on along the minus strand of DATAIE010000090.1, from coordinate 1,041 downwards.
GCAAGGCTTTCAACGAAACGTTTTCGTCACATTGAAGCCTGTTACCGCGAAACGGCAGCGGCACAAAACTGATGCCATGAGCGCAGGGAACTGAGCGCGGGAATCGCCCTCCGTGAGCTTGACGCGAAGCTGCGTCCCGCCGTTTCCGGCAGACGTGATACGGTTAGTGACTGGCCATTCCCAGGTGCTGCAGGAGCCAGACGAAACCAAAGGCCAGCGCGGCGGTGGCGGGAATGGTGAAGATCCAAGCCCAGAGCATGCGCTCCGCCACCAGCCATTTCACGGCACCGATCCGTTTGCTGGCACCGACTCCCATGATGGAGCTCGAGATGACCTGCGTGGTGGAAAGCGGGATGCCGAGGCCCGTGGCCGCACCAATGATGCCCGCCGCCGATCCCTGGGCGACCAGTCCGTTGACCGGCTGGAGCTTTACCATGCCGCTGCCCATGGTCTTAATGATCTTCCAGCCGCCTGCGGCAGTGCCCAGACCGATGGTGATGGCGCATACCAGTTTCATCCAAAGCGTGATCGTGAACTCCGGGGTGCGCAGCCATTCCAGCCACGAGGGCACTCCGTTCAGCGCCCCGCTTTGAGTGGCGATGACCAGCGCGAGGGCGATGATGCCCATGTTTTTCTGTGCGTCATTGCGACCGTGCTCCAGGCTCATCCACATGGCGGTGCCCCATTGCAGGCGCGTGGAAACATAGTTCACGGACCGCGGACGGAAGCTTCGGCAGATCACATACAGGAGGCCCATGAAGGCAAAACCGATGAGGAGGCCCGCCGCAGGCGCGATGAGCATGGGGGCGAGCACCTTTGGCCACAGCCCCTCCGATTTGAAAAACGGCAGTTCCACGGCGGCATGCGTGACAGGATCAACAATGGTGTGGCGATACCAGATGATGGCGTCCCAATTCCCGCCGGCGGAGGCGAGCGCGGCTCCAATGAGGCCGCCGACGAGCGCGTGGCTGGAACTCGAAGGAAGCCCCACCCACCACGTCACGACATTCCACGCCACGGCGCTCAGGAGGCAGCACAGCA
>DATAIE010000089.1:0-6150 GCA_036262875.1 Verrucomicrobiales bacterium | reverse complement strand
CCGGAAGGTTTGGGGCCGGATGAGGGTTTCTGCTCTGTCGCGGCGGAAAGACTTCGTTCTTCGACGCCCGGCGATTCAGCCTCCGGCGCTTTCAAGGCAACTGTGGAGGACTGTTTGAGAGGAGCAGCCCCGGTGCTCCGCTGCCCGCTCTTTTGTTTCGCGGGAAAAGTAACTTGAAAGCGGCTCGTCTCTTGAGCGGCCTCATTCCTGCCGCGTTTTCCGCGGGGCATATCAGCCCCCTTTTCGTCCAGGTGTGCCACCAGCCGCCACACGAGTCCTGCGCCGGCGGCAACGAGGGTGACGGAAAGAAAAGCGGCCTTCATGTGAAAATGGCGATGCGGGTGGTGGACCACCCGCATCGCCGGTCAGGTTGTTTGGAATGCCGGAAATCCCGGCTGGATCAGAACGGATTGCCCGGGGTCACGTCGCCGCCTTCCACCGGCCGGCCCACGTTCATCGTGCTCAGTTGAATGCCGGAGAGCGGGGCGTCCACGTTTTTGATTTGATTGGCGAGCTGGTCCGCCACTGCGCTCTGGGCGTAGCCGGAACGATAGAGCAGGTGCTCGTAGGACCAGAAGGTATACTGACCTTCGCGAACGGCGGCAGGGGAATAGTCGAATCCATTCCACTTAAGAGTCGCCCCGCTGCGGATCGCCACTGTCGGCGCGCTCGTATAACCTGTTCCGCCGCTGGTTACGGTGATCGCGGTGACGACTCCGTTGACCACTGTGGCCGTCGCCGCAGCACCGGAACCACCGCCACCACTGAAGGTAACGGCGGGATTGCTGTTATAGAGTGTTCCGCCCGTACCCACGGTCACTGCGGTCACGGCACCGGCACCCACAGTGGCGGTGGCGGTTGCCTGCACTCCGGCAGTCACCCCGGCGGCATCGCTCACTCCGGCATACCCCACGAGCCAGCCAGGATTGGCGGAGGTGGTGTTGCTGCCAGGAGTATTCAGGACGGTAACAAGTGTGCCTCCGCTGGCATAGCCGGAGTGGCCAAGACCGTAGGTGGTCCCCAGCACCGTGTTCACATGATACGGAACGATATCGGTAATGCTGGGGCTGCCGATCGCCTCATACTGCGTCGGGCTGGAAAAGACGCCGAAAAACGATTCCGCAAAAGTCGTGAGGCGCGTGCCGGAGTCCTCATCGCGGCCAACGGCATAGACGATGGTGCCGTTGTCCGCAGGATTGCCGGTGAACTGCGACAGGAGAATGCCCCCGCTGAGGAGATTCCCCGCCAGCAGCGGCGTCATGTTGCTGATCGCTGTCGGAGATCCGTTATTGCGAACCCACTGGAAGGGGATCACGCCGACCACCTTGTCCACCATCACCGGAGTGCGGAATTCCGTGGAGTTCTGGAACGAGTCGGACATGGCAACGTCTGCCGTCACCGCAGGCTCGTTGACGTTGGCCGGGGCATTCTGAGTGCCGCCGGTGCTTTGCGTCGTGCTGTCTGCGAGGAAGGTGGAGAGCGTCAAATTCTGAGCGATCGTCTTCACTCCGCCCACCGAGCCGGACCATGACGTTTTGATGATCACGGGCAGATTCGTCGGTGCTTTGGTGGTGCCGGTGAAAATGGCGGCCCCGGCCCCGGTGAAGTTGGTGCCGGTATAGGCGTAGGTATAACCGGGCTGGAGAATATTGCCGATAGCCGTGTGGGTGGCGGCCCGGAAGGCCGTGGAGCCAGTGAGGCGAATTTTGGTCTGGGCAGTAGCCGCACCAGTGAGGGCGGCGGCCAGGAGACCGAAGAGAGCGATGCGTTTTTTCATGTGTTTTGTGTAGTGCAGGTTGTTGCAGTGCTTGATTACCTGGAGCCGGGCCGTTTAGCGGCGGCGGCGCATCAGAAGGACGAGGCCGGCGCCAAGGCCGGTCAGAAGGACGGAGGGCTCCGGTATGGGAGCGAAGGCCCCGGGGACGTTGCTGAAGACGAGGCCGCCGCCGCTGTTCAGCCCGAACGCGCCCAGCAGGGTGGCCGGACTTCCGGCGGTGCCGGGCCGTATTTCCCAGAGGTCGAGCGCGCCGTAGCCGTTCACTCCGTCATAGACGGAGGCAGTCCCCGGAATGTCCGACATGCTGCCGGTCACCGTCGGATTGAAATACCGGAAGCTCGTTCCCGCGGAAAAATCGTCCTGCATGGTCCAGCTTCCGGCGAGCGTATCGTCGATGAGCGCCGCCGAAGGGCTGTTCGGTGTGGCGGTCGCGATATTGAGGCTTCCCGGAGCGTCCTGGTACATCGTGCCGATGGCATTGGAGGAATTTTGAAGATTGAGAGCGATATTGCGCTGCCACGGGACCGAGGTGGCTCCGGGCACGGGTTCCGCCCGGCTCGCCCAAATGGTGCGCGCAGGCGCAGAACCCACCGCAGTGAGGCCGGTGGTCCCGGCCACACCCCAGCGCAAATCGGTGCGGGAAGCCCAGTTCGAGCCGAAGGTGGTGACCAGATCCTGCACGCTCAGGCCGGAGACGGGAATACTGGAGTTGGGAGCCAGCCCGGCATAGTTGGAGGCAGCGCCGATGTTTATCATCAGATCTTTGCCGGAGCCCTGACCGCCGTCCGCCCGGACGCCGAGAATGAGGTCGCCGGCGCTGACGGTAACCGCCTGGGCGGACCCGGTCAGAAGCATGAGGCAGGCAAGACCGGCGAAACGGCTGGCCATGGAGGGTTTTGAGTTCATTTAGAGGTATGTTGCTGTTATTGAAATGCCCGGCCTTTTCCCGCCGGAGGCCTGCGAAGAAACCGCAGCCGGTTCATTTCTATACGATGCTTTCTGTATGACCACGATTCGCTTGCGACACTTCCGTGACTGACGCTTTTGTAACATGGGCTGTCAGGACACACTGGGCGCAAAAAATGGATATACTAACATCCTCTTTGCTTTTGCTTCCGCTCAGGGGGCGGTCTTGATCCGGTAAAACGCGCGCGGGGCGGGAGGGGCGGGATCGGTAAAGGAGAGTGTCCCGCTGGACGGAGACTGAGTGAGGAGATCGGTCCAGGTTCCGTCCGCCATGGAGGTGGACCGTTCGAGGATGTAGCTTCCGTTCGGCACTCCCGCCAGACTCACCGTAATGGTGCCGGCCGGCACATTCCGGACGATTACAGGCGTTCCCAGAGACACCGGCGGCGTGGTGCCTGGCGCAAATTTCGTGACGTCCGTGCTGAAAACCAGTTTTCCCGCGCTGTTCAGGCCGAATCCGCCAATCAGAATACCGGCGGACCCGGCGGGGGCGACATTGCTGGGCCGCATCTCCCAGAGATCGAGTACTTTGTAGGAGGTTCCGTCGAGAGCTGAGGCGGTGCCCGGAAATGGAGAGACGGGCTGATTCACTGAAGGATTGAACCGGCGGAAACTGATCGAAGGGGTGAACTCGTCCTGCACCGTCCAACTGCCTTCAAGGCTTGAAATGACTCTGGATGCCGTCGCGCTGAAAGGCGTGGCGGCAAAGTGATCGATGCTGCCGGGCGCATCTTTATACATCGTGCCGATGGCATTCGAGGAATTCTGTTGAGTGAGCGCCAGATCGCGTGGCCACGGAGTGGATGGTGTGCCGGGCACTGCTTCCGCGCGCGAAGCCCAGATGGTGCGCGCCGCCACTCCGTTCACTGCGGTGATCCCCGTGGTGCCGGCAATGCCCCACGTGAGATCCGTGCGGGTATTCCAGTCATCGCCGTAGACCGCCTTCAGATCGTCCACGGACAATCCGGTGAGCACCTGAGTGGACCCTGCGGCGGCGCCGTAGAACTGCGAGGCGGGACCAAGATTGACCTCGAGATTGGTTTCCGTTCCGGTGCCTCCAGTCGCTTTGAAGCCCAAAATCAAATCCCCGAAGGCTGCCGGAACGGCTTTGGCGGCAGGTGCCAAAATCGCAAGAAAAAAAACTGAACATACCGGAAGAAAACGTTTCATATTGAAATGCTGTGTGGTTGACGTTAACTGATCACTATGCGCACCACGCCGTTAGGATCTGACAGACCGGGCATAAGAAAGGTGCATTCAATGCAGTAATATCCGGGCGGTTTGTCTCAAGAATCCTTTTTGTCACATACCACCCTGGGGCAAAACTGACGAATTCGTCACACGCCACCCTGGAAAATTCTCCTTTTGTGGAAACCTAACTGAATTTTGAATGGTGTATTTCTGAATGCCTCCGCCGGCCCGGAACGACCGGGCTCTCCCCCGGGGAGAGGGGCGGGATTGCCGAGATTGCCGAGATTGCCGAGATTGCCGAGATTGCCGACCCCTGCCTCCGGGGCTTGCAATCCCCGGCGCGGCCATTACGTTCGCCGCCCCTTGCCGGTCCCGTGACCGGCATTTCCATTTCGACTGTATGACGCCGGAGAAAGCAGCGCTCGTTGCGGCCACCGTTCTGTTCCTGGGAGGATTCGTTGACGCGTTCCTGTCCCTCCGGCGCGGTGTGTACCGGCACTCATGGATTGCCTTTGGCCTGCTGGCGGCCGGTTTTTTGTGCCAGAGCCTCTTCCTTTACTGGCGCGGGCAGGAGTTGGGCCGGTGTCCGATCACCACCCCGTTTGAACTGCTCACCTTCACGGGCTGGTCCATGACTCTGTTCTACTTCGTCGTGGGCAGCGCCTACCGGCTGTCCCTGCTCGGTGCGTTCACGGCCCCCCTTGCCTTCGCACTGCAGTTCACGGCCCTGCTGAAGCCGGATATCGCCTCCCCTCCAGGCCGGCCCGCGGGCGGCATGTGGACAGAGATGCATGCCTCTCTTTCTCTCCTGGCGTACGGAGCGTTCGGCCTCGCGTTCGTGGCGGGCGTAATGTTTTTGATTCAGGACCGTCTTCTCAAAAATCACACGGGAATGAGTCTCATGCGCACGCTGCCTCCGATACACCACCTTGCGCGGGCACTGAAGCGGCTGCTGGTCACCGGCACCATCCTTCTCACCGCGGGCATTGCCTCCGCCTACGGCATGGAAATCCGCCCGCCGGCCTCCAAGCTGGTGCTCGTTTGGGGTGTGTGGGCTGCCTACGCCATGCTCATCGGCTATGAATACTCGCGCGGGATGTCCGGTCGTCGCGCGGCCTGGGCTGCGGTCGCCTGCTTCGTCCTCGCTCTCGTCAGCCTTTGGTTTGTTACCCCCCGTTAGACACACGCATGGTGATCCTTTGTTATGGCCTCAGTCACACCACCGCGCCGGTGGAACTGCGGGAGCGTGTGGCCTTCGCGGCAAAGGAGGTGCCTGAGGCGGTGCGTCAGATCACTGCGCTCGACGGCATTCTCGAGGCTGTGGTGGTCTCCACCTGCAACCGCATGGAAATCTATGCGGTCGCGGCGGAACCCGCCGCCGTTCCGGATGTGGAGGCATGGCTGCGTGCGCGCTTCAGTCTGGAAAATACCTCTCCGTTTTTCCTGCATCTGCAGGAGGAGGGCGCCCGCCACCTGTTCAGCGTGGTGAGCGGGCTCGAAAGCATGGTGCTGGGCGAGACGGAAATCTTCGGCCAGGTCAAGGACGCCTATGCCGCCGCCCAGCAGGCGGGAGGCACCTCGCGGGTGCTCAACAAGCTGTTCCAGCATTCCTTCCGCGTCGGAAAAATGGTGCGCAATTCCACCGACATTCAGCGCGGCTCCACTTCCGTTGGCTCGGTGGCGGTGGAACTGGCGGAGAAAATCTTCGGCGATCTCAAGGACAGCCGCGTGATGCTGCTGGGGGCGGGCGAGATGAGCCGCCGCTGTGCCCAAAGCCTGCAAAGCCGCGGTGCCCAGGGCATCGTCGTTTCCAACCGGAGCCATGACCGCGCCGTCGAACTCGCCGCAGAAATGTCAGGCCACGCCATTCATTTTGAGGAGTGGCCCGCTGAGGCCGCGCATGTTGATGTCATTATCAGTTCCACGGCGGCGCCTCACACGGTCATTCACCCGGAGCAGATTCTCCCGGCGATGCGGCGCCGCCACGGCCGTCCGCTCTTTATCATCGACATCGCAGTGCCCCGCGATGTGGAGCCTGCGGTGAATGACATCGAAGGTGTTTACCTTTACGATATTGACGCGCTGGAGGCCATTGCCGGAGAAACCCGCGCCCGCCGCGAGCAGGAAATCGCCCGCTGCCTGCAAATCATCGACGGCCAGGTGAAAGCGCTGCCGTTTTTTACCGAAGACCCGGCCCGCACACACTGAACCAAGTT
>DATAIE010000088.1:0-5159 GCA_036262875.1 Verrucomicrobiales bacterium | reverse complement strand
GTCTCCGCGACGGGTATTATGCGTCCGGGCTCGAGGAGGAAGCCCGCGCAGCGGCGCAAAGGGAGTTCCGGCGGGAATGACGAAGCCGGAAACCAGAATGACGAAGGAAATCCGAAATCAGAATGACGAATGGGAACGCGCTGCGTTCACCATTCGTCATTCCTTCGGATTTCTGGTCTCGAATTTCGCTATTCCGCAGGCTACTTCTCCTCCGGGAAAGAGAACTGCTGCTTCTGAGCCTGGCTGCGGATGGCCTTGATCATCGCGACATCGAGGCTTTGGCCCTCTCCTTTTTTCTTCAGTTCCGTGGCGATGTATGCCTCACGGTCTTTATTGAGGGACTGGATTTTCTCCTGAATGGCCTTCCGGCCGGCGGCTTGCTTTTCCACGTGGGCCTTGAGTTCCTCCGCGGAGAGTTTCGCGAGTTCCGCCGGGAGTTCCTCCTTTTTCACCTCTTCGAGTTTCACCTTCTTTTGATCGAGGGCATCCACGAGGTCCCAACCGGAATTGTCGTAGATACGGGCGCAGGACTTGGTGAGGGCGCGGGCTACACCGGCAGCCGGGGCAGCGGCTTTCGCATTGTTGTCCTGGGCTATCTGGTTTTCCGCAGCATAACCGGCGCTCTTTCCATAGCGGACATAGGTCTTGTTCAACTTTTCGCTGAGTTTCACGATTTCGGTGTCCTGAGGAGCGGACACCTGGGCCACCGCGCTATTCTGGTCGATAATCATATAGCTGCCGTCCGCCAAAAGCGCCCCGTTCTTCCAGCCCCCGCTGATGCCCTCGGCATCGCTGCCGCAGTGGATGGTGTTTACGATGATGCCTTTACTGATCGCCAGTTTACAGGCGGTGGCCGGTTCCACCGGACCCTGGGTGAACGGCTCGTTTCCGGCAATGAAGATCACCCGGTAAACGTCCTTGTCGCTCGACCACGACAGCTTCTCCGTCGCGTCCTTGATGGTGGCGCCGCAGTATTCCGTGCCGCCATTGATTTGCAGGGCAAAAAGTGCGCGGCTCACCAGATCGAGATCACGTGTAAGAGGCGTCACCAGTTCCGGAGATGCGCCATACTTGTAGAGTGCCACCTCCACTTCCGGCGTCATGCCATCGCGTTTGGCCGAGATGAATTCGTTAACCACTTTCCAGAGCTGCGTGCGCGCCTGATTGATGAGGCCCGACATCGAGCCGCTGTTATCCAGCAGCAGCGCAATTTGAACTCTGGGCGTTTTCTTTTCCTGCGCGGAAAGGGTCAGCGGCAGAGCGGCGAAAGCAGCGAGAATGAGGGAGGTTGTTTTCATGGGTTATGTTAGTTGGATTTGGAATGAATTTTGTTGATACAGAGAGTTCGGCAGGCACCCGGAAGACGCTGGTGCTTGACGTTTGGTGCTTCTTTGATGTTTGGATTTTGACGTTTGATGCTTCGCTTTCAGCGCACCAGCACCCGCTTGCCCTTCAGCTCCATCAGGATTTCCCCGCGCAGGCACAGCGACGACAGGCGTCCGGAAGCGGCGAGATCATCCACGAGCGAAGCAAATTCCGGAGTTCCGACTTCGACCACTCGGTCCGGTGGAGCGGAGGCGCTTTCCGGTGCTGTCTTGCTGTCCACCCAGCGCATGCCCTGCTTGTAGTAAGCACGGTCGCTGATCTGCTGCACATTCACCGTCTCCTTACCGGAAAGATCGGACTGGTAAGCCATGTTGCGGCTGTTGAGGCAAATCTTACTCTTCTCGGACTCCACATTCAGTTCCTGGCTCACACTGGCCGCACCCGCGCGGGTCGAGAGTTTCTTGCTCACTTCCTCCAATGCCCGGCGTTGCACAGCCGGCGCAGCGGCGGAGGCGAGAGGCACGCCGTCATCGGCGAAGAAGGCGGTGAATTCGCTGAGCACGCCAAACTCCCGGGACAGGCGCACGATTTCATTCGTCAGTTCCTTCACCCGCGGATCGTTGGCGGTGATGGAGGGATCCTGCCCGAGGTCGCGCACGGCCTCCGTCAGAGTGGCAATGCGGCGGGCGGCCCAGAGCCGGGGAACGTGAGTGTTCGTCACGGTGGCCTTGTCGAGCTGGAATTCGAACTGGAACTTCCGCTCACCGGCCGCATCCCGGCCGGCGAGCTCAAACTTCAGCGGCGCGGTACCCGCATAACGGCCAAGGAGGACGATCTGGTCGTTTTCGAACACATCCGGCATCTTCGAAGGCAGAAGATCCTGGATGCGTCCTGCGTCCTGACAGGTGAGGGAGACATCCGCGAGCAGGGGACCTGCCAGGCGGCGTGAAACCGTTCCCATCTTCATCTCCACATCCTCACCCGGCAGCACAAAGGCTGTCGTGCCGCGGGCACCGCGCGCCAAAGCACTGAGCAGCGGCGTATTCACATCCACTCCCACGCCAAAGGTAAACACCCGGCGCTGATACGGATTCTCCTTCGCGGCGGCTTCACGGATTTGCTTTTCCGCCGTGATGCCCACCGTCGGGAGTCCATCCGTCAGGAAGAGCACCACCGGGAGCATTTGCGGCGTCACGGGCTGGCGCAGCGCCTGGACGAGCGAATCGTGAATATTCGTGCCTCCACTGGGGCGCAGCGCTTTGACGTAATCGCGCACACGCGCCGTCGTTTCGGGTGTTTTAATCACGGGAGCCGGCGCAAACGATTCCACGGCTTCGTTATAAACAATGAGATTGAAAGCCTCTCCGTCCGCCAGTCCCTCGATCGCCTGGAGGGCGGCGGCCTTGACCTGGTCCAGCTTCCCTCCCGCCATGCTGCCGCTCTTGTCGAGCACCAGCGTCAGTTCCCGCTTCATCGGCTGGATATCCGGGCGCTTCGCGGGCGGAGCGATGAGCATCAGAAAGTACCCTCCCCCGCCCTTCTCGTCCGGACAGGCCGTGAGGGAGGCACTCATGCCAGCCTCCTGGCGCAGAATGGAAAGCCTCACACTGCCAGGCTGACGCTCGGCACCGGGGCGCAGCGTTACTTTTGTGAATCCGCCGGCTGCATTCTGCTCCGTGGCAATGTCATGGCTCGGCGAATAGATGGCGCCGAGGGGACCGCTCGATTTCACCCGTGCGTCGAGCGTCCACGGGACGGTGTATTCCAGCGCCTCCGTGCGGGGCAGCACATAATCCATGCGGTTGCCTTCCGGTTTCAGGAGTTGCTCCCAGGTGACTTTCACATGCTGAACGCCACCGGGCGCGACGGGAAAGACGGAGGACTTCAGCGCACCGGTCCCCACAAACTCAAGCATCGCAGGATCCTTGGAACGGGCCACGATGGCATCGTAAAGCTTTCGGGCTTCATCCTTCGGGAGGAGCCGCGCCGTGGAACCCGGAGAAGCCCCGTCAAAGGTGAACGTCTTAAAAATCGCTCCTTCAGGCACCGGGAGAATCATCTCCGCCTCCGCAGGCCGGAAGGCGTTGTTTTTCACCGTGATCACCAGCGTGGTGACCGCCAGTTGATCATTGATTTCCACCGCGGCATCCACCGCCGTGACAACGGGGGCCGTCACTTCCACCGGCACCTGATGCCCGATAAAGCGGGTGGTGGGGATCAGTTGATGCGGCGTCTGCGCCAGCGCCGGGACGGCGAACGCAGCAAGAATGAGAGCAGGGAACAATCGTTTCATGGGAAAACAGCTTTGGGTTGATGGCGAACCATGCCCCTGCTCTCGCCGCCCGTCTGTAAACCAGGTGTAAATCCTTCGGCATTCTGATTTCGCGCTTCGTCATTTCCCTTTGAATCCCCCTTCCCCGCTTCCACTGTGGGCGGCTTATGACGATTCCTTTTCTATTGCAGCAGCGGGTGAATGGGGCGCTGGCGGGCCTTGGCCAGCCGGTGCCGGAGGGCTTTGTGGCGGAGGTGGTGCCCGCGGCGGATACCCGGTTTGGAGATTATCAAACGAATGCGGCCATGCTGCTGGCGAAGGAGTTGAAAACGAATCCCCGCGCCCTGGCGGCGACCCTCGCGGAGAAGATCGATGTATCGGGAATTTCGGAAACGCCCTCCGTGGCGGGCCCGGGTTTTATCAATTTCACCGTCCAGCCGGAAGCGCTGGCCTCACGCCTGGAAGCCCTGCTGGCCGATCCAAAACTGGGTGTCGAGCCAGTGGCCAGCCCGAAGACGATCGTGATCGACTTCTCCGCCCCCAACGTGGCGAAGCAGATGCACGTGGGCCATATCCGGAGCACCATCATTGGCGACTGCCTCGCGCGAGTAAGCCGGTTCCTCGGACACCACGTGATCACCGACAATCACATTGGCGACTGGGGCACACAATTCGGCATGGTGCTCTACGGCTGGAAACATTTCCTCGATGCGACGGCGCTGGAGGCTGATCCCATCCGGGAATTGCTGCGGCTCTACAAAGCGGTGAACTCCCAAAGCAAGGCGGAGGAGGAGGCCAAGAAAGCAGAGGAGCGCAGCGACACTCCCACCCGCGACGCCTGCAAAGCGGAACTCGTGAAACTCCAGGCCGGCGATGAAGAGAACCTCTCCATCTGGCGCAAGTGCGTGGAGATGTCGCTCAAAGGCTTGAGTGTCGTCTACGGCAAGCTGGACGTGACTTTCGATCACTTCCTCGGCGAGAGTTTCTACAATGATCGCCTGCCCTCTCTCGTGCAGGAACTGAAGGACAAGGGCATCGCGCGGCTCAGTGACGGAGCCCAGTGCATCTTCTTCGACGACGTGCCCGCCATGGCGGACAAAGCACCGTTCATCATTCAAAAGACCGACGGCGGGTTCGGCTATGCCACGACCGATCTCGCGACAGTGGAGCATCGCGTGAAGGAATGGAAAGCCGATGAAATCTGGTATGTCGTCGGCGCGCCGCAATCCCTTCACTTTGAGCAGTTGTTTCACGCAGTCCGCCGCTGGGGGCTGAACCCCGGCCTGCATCACATCGCCTTTGGCAGCATCCTCGGCGCGGATGGAAAAATGATGAAGACGCGGAGCGGTGAAAGCGTGGGACTTCTGGAAGTCCTCGACGAAGCCGAAGAGCGGGCCCGTGCGGTGGTGGAGGAAAAGAATGCGGAGCTTTCAGACGCGGACAAGACTGATATCGCACGGGCGGTGGGAATCGGCGCGGTAAAATATCTCGAACTGAGCCAGCACAGGCTGACCGACTATAAGTTTGTCTGGGACAAAATGCTCAGCTTCCAGGGCAACAC
>DATAIE010000087.1:0-2426 GCA_036262875.1 Verrucomicrobiales bacterium | reverse complement strand
AGGAGATCGGGCGCCACTCCTTCAAAGGAGTGGAATTCCGGGAGGTGAAAATCACGCGCACCGGGCTCGTGCCCGCACCGCCCGGCAACTATTGTGTGATGCTGCCGCGCGGCAGGCCGCTCACGTTCCTCCTGCGCTACTTTACCGCGGAAGATGAAGCAGGAAAAGTGGAGTGCATTGCAGAAATGCTGGAACATGAAGTAAAGAATCCGCCCTCCCATGCCCAATTCGTTCAGAGAATCCCGCTCAAGGCCAGTTGGGACGGGTCAGACCTGATGCCGTACCGGGGGGAGGAGACCGTCGGAACACGCGGACGCATCATTTGCAGCCGGCGGCTGCTGCAAACGATCTTCGATAACAAATGGACGAATTTTGCAGCCGTCCCGGTCGACGATGTTCAGTTGTTTGCCTCCAGGCCCCTCGCGCAAAGCAAATGGCCGCCGGAATCCTGGTATCACCGAATCCAGCAGAAAGACGGTGACTGGAACGAAAGCTGGCAGCGCGCCGGCTGGGGAGCCCCGTGAAACAGCCACACTGGGAGAGAAGCGCCCGCCGTCACCGCGCCAGATAGCGCCCCGCCTCCGCGCGCAGGCTGGCATCCGAGATTTTTTTAGCCCACGCGGCGGCGGCTTCGGGATCCTCCTGCGCGGCCTGCTCTACAAAATAGCGGGTCGTCAGATCGTAGAGCGGATGCGAGGGATTGGCTTTCAGCCATTCGCCCAGCCGGTTGAGGTCCGAGCCTTTGGCGCTGCGTGCGGTTTGCTGCAGGGCCTCGCGGATCTGCGGCTCTGTGAAGGTCCCCCGCGCGAGTTCGCCCAGCACCTCCACGGCCTGGCCCGGTGATTTCGCGGCGATATTCCGCATGAGGGTGGTGAACGTGGCGGGCGTGATGTAGGGCGCGTGGGCGGGATCGCGCAGAAAGCTGAGCGCCGCCTCCGGCTTCGAGTCCGCCAGTTGTCCCACCATCCACGTGAGCTTTTCAAAAGCGGGCTGCAGAGCCACACCGCTGTCCGGCCGCGTGGCCACCTGATCGAACCACTGGATCACGCCCGCGGCTCCCTGGTCCCGGTGGAGGACATTGATGAGAGTGGACTGCACCCTCTCCCGGATGACGGGGCTGAGGCTGGCAAAGGCCTGCATCGCGTCCGCGGGGTGGCCGCCCACCGCTCCCTTGAACCAGTTTTCCAGGAGCGATTGTTTGGTGGGGCTGTCCGGCAGCGCCTCCACCCAGGCCTTGGATTCCTGGGGATTGGCGTCCGCCCAGCCTTTCATGGCGCGGAGGTGATGCTCGCCCAGCGGCTTGCCGGAGGCCACCATGCTCTCGATGCTCTTGCTGCCCAGCAGTTGTCCCTGACGAAAATGCAGGAGGCTTGTCTCCTCATCCCGCGGCGTGCCGCCCATGCGGTAGAGCTCCTCAAAGGCTTTGGTAATCACCTTCAGGCCCTCTGCATCCGTAGCCTGCAGCATCCGCGTCCACTGCGCCATGCGATCCACGGGATCGGTCGCCTGGATGATGGCGAGCACGCCGGCCACGCTGCGCGGCGGCCCCCCGCCGGAGACATCCGCCTCCGCCGCGGTGGCGTTGTTAGGAAGACCGCTTTTGGAATCGCCGCTGACGACAGGAGCGCTGCGCGACACAAGAACCCGCGGCGCCGTGCCTCCCACCTCACGGCGCGAGGAGCCGAAGATATATCCTCCCGCGAACAATGCCCCCCCGCCGAGGATGACCATCACAAAACGCAAGGGTTGGGGACTCTTCATGGAGGCACCCTACCGGGAGCGGGAGGCGTTTGTCAATTCTGCCCCAGCCCCGTATCGATGGCTGCATCAGGAGAGTGCTGCCGCCCCCCGGATGTATTCCGAAACTTATTGGCATATCTTTTGGTCCGTAGAGCAGGGAGAGTCTGCTGCCGCGCGGTCACCCCGCGCTCTTGCAGGCCGGGCCCCGGGGTTCCAATATTCGGCGGATTCGAATACCCGGAAATCATGGCACAACAGGTCAATGGACTAACTCACTCGGACCCCGGACCACGCTTTGAGCAGTGTGTGGATGACGCCCTCGCGATTTTGCGCGAGGCTGCCGATGAATGGGCTCTCGGTCATCCAGAGCAGCCTCCTGCCCGGGAGGTCTTGGAGCGGATTCTCCGCACTTTTGAACACGAGCATTTCCTGAGGCGCGGGCTCGGCAAAATCGGCTAGCAATTCTGAGGCTGCCGAACCGGCTCCGAACGAATGAGTGATATTCCTCACAACATAGCGCAGACATTTCCTGGAGTGGCGGGATGCCAGGTTCCTAAGCAGCGGGAAAGCGGAGCCGGGAGGGCTTACGCATGAGAGACAGGATTGATGGGAAGGCCCGCGGCAAGTTCCGTCCGGGCATCTGGAGAGACGGCTTTCGAGGCATGGCCGCAGGCTTTGGAGTGCGG
>DATAIE010000086.1:0-7131 GCA_036262875.1 Verrucomicrobiales bacterium | reverse complement strand
ATTTCGGCAACTGTGCTCACTTGGGGAATATCTCTTTTCGCCGCGCCGGGGCAAGCTGGTTTTACGTCGGCGCAACATGGGCCATCAAGGAGACTTCAAAGCCCCGCAGGGGTGCAGGTGTCCGTTCTATAGACCACTCCGATTCCGCTCCAGGAGAAGGTGGCCGCGGGACTGGTCCTCCTACGGCTCCAGCCAGTCGTTCCACACCAGGGCATCGATGGCGGCTTGGTTGAACTTCTTGCCTTCCGGCAGGAAGTGCAGGCGCAGGATGACGCGCGCCACGCCCTGCTCTATTTCCCCGCCGGCGGGAGTGGTGACCATGCCCTTTCTCCGGGCCTCCCGCACGCATTCGGAGAGCTTCAGCCCCAGGCTGGAGTTGACATCGCAATAGCCATAGCAGGAGCCGAAGTTGGCCGCGTCTTTGATGAGGAAGGCCTGGTAGCGCGCGCGGTCGTTGTAGGGGCCGTTGTAGTAATCGATGGGCGTGATGGTCACGCGAAAATCAGCAGGCCGCTCGCTGGTCGTTTTCAGGAATTCGCTCCACGGCATCTCGGACCACGTCACAAAGCTTTCCCAGTCCAGTTTGGGGGCGCTGCCGTCCTTTGGCAGTTCCAGAGAGGCGGCGACGAGGGTGGAGGCGTCGACGCGGAGGGTGGTGAAAATGAAGTTCGTCCCTCTGCCCATCCAGTCGTCCTGCTCCCGCCAGTCCACGGTGAAGTCCATGGCCTGCCGCGGGATGCCGGTGCGGGCGTAGAAGGCGCGCATGCGCGGCAGGGTGATCTCCGGATGCCGCACCTCCTGGGCCATGAGGTCCACGGTGCCGGCCTTGAAGAAGCGGGTGAGCGTGGCCTTGGCGGTCTCCACGTTTTTCGTGGGGCTTTCCGTGTCCTCCAAGGAGGTCGTCGTGTGAGGCTGTGGCGAGAAATAAGACTTCAGCATGAAGCCGGTGACGAGGATGCCGCCCAGGCCCAGAACGATGATAGCGACGGTGAGCGTGCGGCGGAAGGCGGCGGTATTGCCCTGGCTGGCCTCGCTCCCCCAGTTGCCGGCGACTTCCGCGGAGAGGTCTGCGTCGTGTTTGGGAGTGAAGTTGGGAGCGCGCTCCGGACTGAGGCGCTGGAGGGGCTTCGCCATTTCCCCGCTCGGGGCGAGGGGCACCGGACTGCTGTCGCCAAACTCGGCGGCGGCTCTGGCCTGTTCCTGGGGAATGACCGTGCGCTTTGCAGGCGGGCCTTTTTTGAGAGGGGGTGCCATTTCCACGTCGCCGCGGACGGGAATGGGTTCGATGGCAGGCACGGGGATGACGCGGCGCTCAACGGCCGCCGGTTCCGGTGCGGGAGTGCGGGCTGAGGGCAGTGGCCCGCCCTGACGCGGGGGGCGCGCTGCCGCGGCCTGTCCGCCTGTGGGCTGATTCTCCACCTGACGGCGGGCGGGCAGCACGGTCCGCTGACGCTGGTCCGGCTGCTGGTCTCCGGCGGCCAGTTGCGCCTGGATGCCTTTGGACGGGTCCGGCGCCACCACCTCGCGGGTGCAGCCGCTGCACACCAGCACCCGGCCCCAGTCTGAACGCGCGATCCATACCGGACGGTGACAGGACGGACACGGGAAAGCCGTGCGCCCTTTGGTATCCACATTGTGCAAATCGAAGCTCCCCGGGTCCACCGTGAGCGCGGCCAGCCGCCGCATTTCCTCCTCCGCACTGAGCCCGCGCCGCTCCGGCAAATGCGCCGGGCGGTTTTGCGCGGCTGCCGCTGCGGCGGGTTCCCCGTCATCCGGCAGGGCGGCCAGATGCCCGGTGCGGAAGAGCGGACGGTTTCGCCGCTCCGGCTCCTCTGCGTCCGCCTTCGACAGGACGGCCTTCGCTTTCGCATTCAGTTCAGACGGGAGCGTGAGGCGTGTTTGACAGCCGGGGCACAGCACCTCGTGACCGGCATTTTGCTCATCCACGAGCAAGCTGGCTTGGCAACTGGGGCAGGGAACGGTGATCTCCGGCATTGAGGAAAAGAAGGGGGGATGACGGTGCAGCTGAACTGCCGCGCGAGTATTGACGCATTCAAGTGGGCGTCCAGTTCAAATCCCGGTCACTTCTTTGAAGAAATATTCTCCGGTCCTTCCGTCGCCTCTTTTCTTCATCTCCCATTATCCATTCTCAATTCTCCATTATCCCCTCCCCATCTCCACACATGCCACGGCCATCGCGCACATGCCCTCCTCTCTCCCGGGAAATCCCATCCCCTCGTTCGTGGTCGCCTTGATGCCCACCTGTCCGGCATCCAGTCCCAGCGCATTTGCGATATTCTCCTTCATGCGCGGCACGTGCGGCAGAATCTTCGGCCTCTCCGCCACCAGGGTGGTATCGATATTGTTAATCACCGTGCCCTTCGCCGCGAAAATCCCCGCCACCTGCCGCAGGATTTCGAGGCTGCTGATGCCGCGGATGCTCTCATCCGACGGCGGAAAAAAGTGCCCGATGTCCGGCTCGCCCGCCGCCCCCAGCAGCGCATCCGCAATGGCATGGCACAGCACGTCCGCATCGCTGTGCCCGTCCAGCCCCCGGACGTGCGGGATTTCCACGCCGCCGAGGATCAGCTTTCGCCCCTCCACGAGGCGGTGCACATCGTATCCGATTCCGGTGCGTGTCATGGTTTGTCAGGGAGGGTTGGGTTAGTGAGGGGCATGCGGAGTGAAAATGGTTGTCGCGCGGCGACAATGAAGTGTTGCCTCAACGCCATCCCCCTATCCAAGAGAGGGCCGAAGGCGCGACAGAGATTAGCCGGTGGCGCAGCGAGGCACGAGCGGAACCACCGGATCTCAACCCCGCAAACATCCGCGCACGCGCCGGCAGGTGCGCAAGAAACTCCCGGAGAAAACGGAGCGCTGATGACAGGTGCGGATGTTTCTCGCGCACCTCCGGCGCGCCGAGCTTCTACAGAGGGCGAATCCGGTGGTTCCGCTCGTGCCTCGCTGCACCACCGGCTACTCTCTGCCGGGCCTCCAGCCCTCCGGTTCGTCGGGCCCACGCCTGTTTTTGTGCCAATCGTCCGAAGTCCACAACTCACGCCTTTTGCCGCAAGGCGACGATTTCCGGCGGTGCGGCTGCGCATGGATTCAGCCCGGTTTAGTTCTTTGCCGTGCCGCCCATTTCCGCCTCCACCCATTCCAGCGGGAGCTTTCCGTTGGAGGCGCACATGGAATACTTCTCCGCCTGCGCATCCTTCTCAAACAGCCGCGCCCGGCCTCCCGCTGTCTCCACGATGATGATTCCCGCCGCCACGTCCCACAGGCTGATCACTTCCTCGATATAAGCATCCAGCCGCCCCGCGGCCACATAGGCCATGCCCAGCGCCGCGCTGCCCAGCATGCGCGTCTTTCGCACTTGGAGCAGGATTTCCTTAAACCGCCGCAGCCCTGCATCGATGGACTCCCGCGTCTTGCTGAAGCCCACGGTGATCATCGCGTCCGCCATCTGCGAACGTCCGCTCACCCCGATCGGCTGCCCGTTCAGCGTCGCTCCGTGCCCCTTCCTGCCGAGGAAGAGTTCATCCAGCATCGGATCATAGATCACTCCCAGCACGATCTCCCCCGCCACCCGCAGCGCGATGCTCACGCAGAAATGCGGGATTCCGTAAAAGTAATTCACCGTCCCGTCGATGGGGTCCACGATCCACTGATGCGGGCTCTCCTGATTCCCCGCGATGCCCTCCTCCCCGTAGATCGCATGCTCCGGAAAACTCCGCAGCAAAATGGCCGTGATCAACTCCTGCGCCCGCACATCCAGCTCCAGCTTGATGTCATACTGCTTCAGCTCATTCACGCCCAGCACGCCGCCATAGTTCGCTTTGATCAGCGCCCCCGCCTGGCGGGCGGCATCGATGGCGACAGAGGTGAGTTCGTCTTCGGGTTGTGACATAGACGCCATCCCTTCACTGGATTACGGGTCGCGCCAGAGGGAAAGTTTGCGGAAGCTGTTTCCCGTTCGCTCCGCGCCGGAACACTCATGCCGGGATCGCCTTTTTACGGCCTGCCCGGAGTTTAAGAAGTGAGAGCAACTCCGCCAAATCCACCAACCATTCTGCTTCCTTTCGTTCAGACACAGTCAGTTTGACGCCGCTGTCCTGTTTGTCGAGCAGTTCATGGAGCCTGCGTTGCACGCCCGCCGGAAGCGCGAGTTTCGCGAGGCCGGAAGGGAGCGTGACTTCGAAAGCAACGGTGGAGGACATACGGAAAAGGATGCCTGCTCCCGCCTGAAATGCAACACCCTGGGCAGACGTGAAAGCCCGCGTCATTGCCTGCCGCCGCGGATGAGTCCGTCCCAGCCTACTTCTTCATCGCCCTGATCAGCGTATCGGCCATGTCCGCCGGCGAGTCCGCCACGAGGATGCCTGCGTCGCGCAGGGCTTCCTGTTTGGCGGAGGCGGTGCCTTTTCCGCCGGAAATGATCGCGCCGGCGTGGCCCATGCGGCGTCCGGGAGGGGCGGTGGCTCCTGCGATGAAGGCGGCCACCGGCTTTTTGCAGTTTTCCTTGATCCATGCGGCGGCTTCCTCCTCCGCGGTGCCGCCGATCTCGCCGATGAGGATGAAGGCATCCGTATCAGGGTCTTCGGTGAAGAGCTTCGCGCAGTCGAGGTGACTCGTTCCGTTGATCGGGTCGCCGCCGATGCCGATGCAGGTGCTCTGCCCCAGCCCGCGGCTGGTCAACTGCCACACGGCTTCATACGTGAGCGTGCCGCTGCGGCTCACCACCCCGATCCGCCCCTCTTTGTGAATGTAGCCCGGCATAATGCCGATCTTCGCTGCGCCGGGAGTGATGATCCCCGGGCAGTTTGGCCCGATGAGGCGGCTCTTGCTGTGGCACAGCGCCTGGTTCACGCGCATCATGTCCGTCACGGGAATGCCCTCCGTGATGCAGACGATCAGTTCGATGCCTGCATCCGCCGCTTCCAAAATGCCGTCCGCGGCAAACGGGGGCGGCACAAAAATCATGGTCGCATTGCACCCGGTCTTCTCCCGCGCCTCATACACCGTGTCGAAGATGGGGATCGTGTCGTCGAACTTCTGCCCGCCTTTCCCCGGCGTGACTCCCGCCACGACCTGCGTGCCATAGTCGCGGCAGCCGCGTGCGTGAAACGCACCGGAATTTCCGGTGATTCCCTGAACCAAAAGACGGGTGTTTTTATCGACGAGAACGCTCATGAGGGCCGCATACGTGGCAGGATTCCCCCCGCTGGCAAGTGGACGCTTCCGATTGCCTGCTGTTCCTCAGCCGTTTCCCTAAAGAAGGCACCGATGCGGGCACCGCCGTCCGATTCGCCGGCTTGCGGGTCGCCGTCGCCGAATAGCTATCGCCGCAGAGGCGTTCAATCGGCGGGTTCATCCTGAGTGAACAAAAACGCAATTACGGGCAGCTCGTTAAGCCAGTCCAGGCGATTTCCGTGCCCATGGGGCATATCCCCCATTTAAAATCTACAGTTCATCCCTTATTTTCTCGAAACTGCGAAATAATCTTTGCAAGTGGAGCAGAAGATGTTTAATCATTTCTGATAATCGGATTTCGCGGATTTTTATCGCGTCTCATCGCTGCAACCAGACCTACCACTATGGCAAAAATTATCATTATCGACGACGAGGCCTCTATTCTTGAAATGATGGGGCAGGTTTGCCGAAAGATGGGCCACCAGGTTTCCCTTCATCAGACGGGCCGCTCCGGCATGGCTGCCATGGAAACGGAAAAGCCCGAGCTCCTCATCGTGGACCTCCGCATTCCGGACATGAACGGCATGCAGATCATCCAGGATTGCCGGGCCCGGTATCCGCAAACGGAGGTCGTGATGGTCACCGGCTACGCCAGTGTCGAGACCGCCGTCGAGGCGATGAAACTGGGAGCCTTTGACTACCTGACGAAGCCCTTCGAACTCGACGACCTCCAGCGCACGATCAACCGGGCCACGCAGAAGACCGGCGGTCAGTCCAACGCTTCCTCCGGAGCAAAGCCGGAGCCCCTCCAGATCACCACCTCCTCCAATCTCATCGGCGGCAGCCCGCAGATCAAAGAGATCCTCAAGCTCGTCGAAAAGGTGGCCGACAAGGACAGCCCTATTCTCCTCGAAGGGGAATTCGGCAGCGGCAAACAAATGGTCGCCCGCACGATCCACAACACCAGCCGGCGCAAAAACTCCTCGTTCAAGGTCCTGCACTGCTCCTCGCTGCCGGCGGAACTGCTCGACCAGGAACTTTTTGGCGGATCGAATACGATCTTTTACCGCGCCGACGGTGGCACCGTGGTGCTGGAGGAAATCAACGTCCTCCCCATGCGCCTCCAGTCGCAGCTCGACTCGTTCCTTGAGGACATCAATACCCGCCGCCTCGCGGGTAATCTCCCCAGGGACCTGAACTTCCGCTTTGTGGCCACTTCCAGCCAGCCCCTCGATCAACTGGTGCGCGAAGGGAAATTCCGCGAAGACCTCTACTACCGCGTCTCCGTGATCCCCATCACCATGCCGCCGCTGCGCAGCCGCCGCGACGACATCCCGCTGCTCGTCGATCACTTCCTCAACAACTACACGCGCCTCACGCAGTCGCCGAAGAAGGAAGTGGATAAATACGCCCTCAAACTCCTCATCGACTACGCGTGGCCTGGCAACGTCGGCGAACTCCAGAACGCCGTCGAGCGCGCCTGCTCCTTCGCTGACGACCGCCGCATCCGCCCCACGGACCTGCCGCCCAAGATCACCCAAAAGGTCGAGATCAGCGACGACGAAAATGAGCGCATGAAGCACAGCCTGCCCATCGGCAGCAAGCTCAACGACTTCATCAAGAAGCAGGAGCGCATGTTCATCCGGGAGACTCTCAAGTACAACGAAGGCTCCCGCGAAAAGACGGCCTCCATGCTCGGCGTCTCCATCGCCACGCTTTACCGCAAGATGGGTCTCAAGCTCGAGCGCGACAAGATGCTCAACTGAGGCTGCGCGCGGAAGCGGCGCTTCGCGAGAATCCGATCAAAGCACCGGCAATCAGGATGCCCAGCGCCACCAGCGGGGCCGTCCAGAGTGCGGCGTCGCTGCTCGTGAGCGCCGCATTGAGACGATTGCCAAACAGCACCGCGCAGACCAACGCGCCGAAGACAGGCACCAG
>DATAIE010000085.1:0-2984 GCA_036262875.1 Verrucomicrobiales bacterium | reverse complement strand
GAGAACGGTCTCTCCCCGCAGTTCCTTTTTCACCACGGTGCCGCCCACGTGGATGAAGGCGCGTCCGTCACCGTTCAGCTTTTGCAGGATGAAACCCTCCCCGCCAAAGAGACCGACGCCGAGCTTTTGAGCGAAGGCGATGCCGACTTTCGTGCCCATCGCGGCACACAAAAACGCATCCTTCTGGCAGATGATCTCGCCGTTGTAATGCTTGAGTTCGAGCGGGATGATCTTGCCGGGATACGGAGCGGCAAAGGCCACGCGGCTCTTACCGCCGCCCTGATTCGTGAAGTGGGTCATGAAAAGGCTTTCCCCGGTTAGCATCCGCTTGCCCACCTGTTTGACCTTGTCCCAAAAGCCGCTCTTCGGATTCGAGCCGTCTCCCATCTTGGTTTCAAACTTGATGGTGGGGTCCATGTAATTCATGGAGCCCGCCTCGGCGATGACCGTCTCGCCGGGATCGAGTTCGATCTCGATGATCTGCATTTCCTCCCCGATGAGTGTGAAATCGACATCGTGGGACTTCTGCTGAGTGCCCGGCGCTGCATAAGAAGGGGAGGAGGGAACCGCCGGGAGCACCGGGGACACCCCGCCCGCTGCGGCGGCAGCCAGATCAGGCCGCACCTCGCGCAGAGGCTTCCAATCCGCCATGCCTTCCATCCAGACAAGCGTGGCGGGGGTTAGCGCGCCGCTCTGGAGGAGCCCGGGCAGGGCACTGTCGTCGACGATCACGGGCTGCCTGTTGGGACCGGAGTAGTAAATTTGAGCCATGGGTATGAATGAAACTGCCCACCCTATGCACAACATGGGCCGTGCAATCAACAAGAAGTGGGAGCGCCCGGCACGCGGTGCGGAGCTTAAAACCAGGCGGAGCCAGGGCTCGGCGGAGCCCCGGATAAAGAACGGAGGTGGCGCGGAGCGGGGTGGACAGCAGTAAACGCACTCGCGACGAGAGCCTCCAGGAAGAGATGGACCGCATCTTGAGCATAACGGGCTGCTCCGCCCCGCAGATATTTGGTGACGGAAAGCCCGGCTCGGCGCCACCTTCGCCCTCTTGATCAGGGCTCGGCGGAGCCTCGGCCCCACCTGGCCAAAGGCTCCGCGCCTCAATGCGCGCGGATGGCGGCAAGGAACGGCTCCAGATATTTCTCTGCTTTCTTTTCCCCGATGCCGCGGATGCGCAGGGCGGCGGACATGGTCGTGGGACGGAGACGGGTCAGGAATTCCAGGGTCTGGTTGTTAAATACAACGTAGGGGGGAATATCGTCCCGCTCCGCCAGGCGGGTGCGGAGGTCGCGGAGCTTTTTGTAGAGGGCTTCGTCAAAACCGAGTTCGCGCAGTTCCACCTCCGGCTCGACCCGGGAGCCGCCGCGGGAGCGGAAAGCGGTGGAAGCAGAGGGCATATTCAGTTGCAGGGTGCCGCCGCTTTTCATCACCGCAGCGCCGCGTTCTGTGAGGCTGAGGAGTGGATATTCTCCGCCGCTGACCGCTAGAAGGCCGGCAGCCTCCAGTTCGCGGAGGAGGGACTGGACATAGGCAAGACCCTCCTCTTTGAGGAGACCGTAGGTGGTGAGTTCGTCGAGGCGGGCGCTCAACACTTCCTTGCTGCGGCTGCCGGTGAGCATGCCGGCGATGCGGGCGCGGCCAAAGCGGCCCTCCCACGCGGAGCCGGAGCGGGCACAGCAGCGGGCGACGCCGCTGAGCGCCTTGCGCACGGTTTGCATTTCCAGATCTGTCAGGGTGCGGGCTCCGGTGCGCTCCGCCTGGCGGCGACAGTAGTCGCAATTGCCGCATTCGCTGGCATTCTGTTCGCCGAAATAGGTCAGGATGCCGGCCTGGCGGCAGTTCATCGCGTAGGCCCACTCCGTCATGCGCTTGAGCTTGTCACGGTCGCGGCGTTCCTTTTCTCCGAGGGCTTCGTTGTCGAGTTCAAGTTCCCTTGCGGTGACGGAGGGCTCCAGAATTTCCGTGCCGCGGATGCGCTGGCCAGGCACATCGAAACGCCGGATATAGCGCTGCCGGCCCAGAATGCTGAGAGCGCTGCCGACAGCCATTTCGTTTTTCGCGCCGGAGTATTCGGTCAACTGCTCGATGCTGCACAGAACGCGGTGAGCTGCGTCGGCTCGGTTGAGCAGAGTCTGATAAATGTTGCGGATGGTGTCGACGCCCGGATTGCTTCCTTCGATAAAAAACTCCTGCGTCCGGGTATCGGCGTAGTTGAAGAGCAGTTCGCACCAGCCAGGCTCACCATCGCGTCCAGCGCGGCCGGCTTCCTGGTAATAGGCTTCGAGGCTGCCGGGGATCTCAAAGTGAATGACGAAGCGGACATCCGGGCGGTCGATTCCCATGCCGAAGGCGTTGGTGGCGACGGCCACGGCGGCGCGTTTGCTGATAAATTCCTCCTGCACCCGCGAGCGCTCGTCTTCGCGCATCCCGCCGTGATAGGCGATGACTTTGACTCCCCACGATTTCAATTCCCCCGTCACGTCTTCAACCTTGGCCCGGGTGGCGCAATAAACGATGCCGGTCTTATATTCGCTGACCACGGCGCGGAGGCGGTCGAACTTGTCCTGCTTTTTCGCGCAGGAGGCGACATTGAGACTGAGATTAGGGCGCGAGAATCCGCTGACACATTCAAAGGGATCGCGCAGTGACAACTGCCGCAGAATGTCCGCGCGCACCTCCGGCGTGGCGGTGGCCGTAAGCGCGACGACCTGCGGACGGCCCAGCCGCTCCAGCGCCTCGCCGAGCCGCATGTAGTCCGGCCGGAAATCGTGCCCCCACTGGGAAATACAGTGAGCCTCGTCCACCGCGAGCAGTGCGATGTCCGCCGCGCGCAGGGCATCGGTGAAGGCACGGTGCCGGAACCGCTCCGGAGCGACGTAGACGAGGCGGTATTTTCCCTGACGCATCGCATCGATGCGCGCCTGCTGCTCGCCCGGGCTGAGCGTGCTGTTGATGAGCGTGGCGGCAATGCCCCGGCG
>DATAIE010000084.1:0-5137 GCA_036262875.1 Verrucomicrobiales bacterium | reverse complement strand
CGGACGAACCCGCGGAGGTCCGGGTGAGGGACGATGTGCAGTTTGAAACGGACAGCGGCCTGGACCTGATGCTTTTGACGGGAACCTTCGTCAAATCCGCCCTCCCCTTCGACACGTTTGTGGAACGCACTCCCGCCGGATTGCGGCTGGACTGGCGCTTTCTCACGGGGAACGGCGAGATGGAATGGTCGCAGTGGCTCAGCGAGCGTCCCGAACGTCCGGTCGCGCTGAGGGTCATCGTCTGTCTGGATGACTATTATGCCGGTCTCTTTTCCAATCCCCGGGAATGGATCTCGATGAAAATTACGGATATCTCACTCGGATCGACCGTGTGGGCCTACGCTCCGCGATTCGACGATACCGGCCTCAGCATGGTGCACAGAACCTCCGGTGGTCTCCGCACGATCCGGATGGTGGGCAGTTTTGAGTTCCCTCCCGCGGTAAAAGGCACCCCGCTCCTGGAGACCCCGCAAGTCTACATGCGCGCGGCGCTTTCCCGTGGCTGGCTGGACCGCAGCCCGGAGGCGACCGGGCAGGCTCCGCCCGAACCGGCCCTTACGTCGGGACCTTGAAAAAGCCGGATAGTTTTGGAAAAGAAGCTATGCTTCGCGGCGTGGTATGCACGGCACCTCCCTGCCCGCCGCCTCTCTCCGATGAAACGCCTGACTCTTTTCCTGACGACTGCGACCGCCGCAGCAGCCGGCACTCCGGCGGAAGGCACCGCATTTTTTGAGAACCACATCCGGCCGGTGCTCGCCTCCTCCTGCTACACCTGCCACGGCGCGGAACAGCAGAAAAGCGGACTGCGCCTCGACTGGCGCGACGGGTTGCTGAAGGGCGGACAGCGCGGGCCCGCCATCGTGCCCGGTAATCCGGAAAAAAGCCTGCTCATTCAGGCCATCGCCCACACGCATGCGGAACTGAAGATGCCCAAATCCGGTGAGGCGCTGAGCGGGGACACCGTGGAAAAGTTCCGGGAATGGGTCCGGCTGGGAGCGCCTGATCCGCGTGACAAGCCGCCCGGCGCGGAAGGCGGGCAGAGTTCTGACTGGCCAAAGGTATTCGCGCTGCGAAAAGAGTGGTGGGCTTTCCAGCCTTTGAAAGATCCGGACCCGCCGGAAGGAGCGGGTATTGCCCACCCGGTGGACCGGTTTCTCCGTGACGCGATGGCTCAGGCGGGGCTGTCTCCCTCGCCCATGACCGATCCCGCAGCCCGGGTGCGGAGGGCCGCCTTCATCCTGACCGGCCTCCCACCGGAGGCTCAGGAAGTGGATGCCTTTACAAAAGATCCCTCGCCGGCGGCGTGGAGCGCCCTGCTCGACCGGCTGCTGGCCTCCCCGCATTTTGGCGAGCGCTGGGCACGGCACTGGATGGACTGGCTGCGCTATGCCGAAAGCCATGGCAGCGAAGGCGATCCCGTGATTCGCAATGCATGGCGCTACCGGGACTATCTGATCCGCGCGCTGAATGCGAATGTCCCCTGGCCGCAACTGGTAAAGGAACACATCGCCGGCGACCGCCTGCCCAACCCGCGGGTGAATACCGCCCTGGGCCTCAACGAGTCCGCTATCGGTCCCGCACATCTGCGCATGGTCTTCCACGGCTTCACTCCCACGGATGCGCTGGATGAGTTCGTCACCTTCACGGACAACCAGGTGGATGTCGTCAGCAAAGCGTTCATGGGCCTCACGGTTTCCTGCGCCCGCTGCCACAATCACAAGTTCGACGCGATCAGTCAGGAGGATTACTACGCGCTGTATGGCATCTTCGCGAGTTGCCGGCCTGCCGTGGTCAATGTGAGTGGGCCGGCTTCTGCTGAAGAGCAGAGCACCCGCCGCCGCATCCTGGAACTGAAAGACACCATGCGCTCGACGGTGCCTTATCTGCAATGGATCGAGAGCAGGGAATTCGCGGAGCGCTTGAAGTCGTGGGAGCCGGCTAATGAGGTCATCAAGCGGGAGGCGGACGGAAACGGGACCGGCCCCATGGCGGCGTGGATGCGGCTGAAGGATCTGCCGCCCGCGCAGATGAAAGCGGGCTGGGACGACCTCGCGGCAAAATGGGCGGCGGTGAAGGAAAAGAGAGAGCGGTTTTCCAGTCAGCCCTCGCGGGCGAACTGGCATGCGGAGGGAGAATCCAGTTTGAAAATGTATGCCTCGGGTCCGGGACTGGAACAGGCCGCCGGCAAACACGGCGCGTGGTCTCCAGCCAGGGAGAATGACCGGTTGATCGGACGGATCAGACCGGACGGATGGTATTCGGATGCGATCAGCGACCGGCATCCCGGCATCCTCCAGTCCAGCCGCTTCAAGTGCGATGGCGGGAGGCTGTGGGTCCGCGCTGCCGGCAATAACGCGCTGCTGCGGTATGTGGTGCAGAATTACCCGCGCAGCGGGCTCATCTATCCGAAGATCGAATTGCGTCAGGATTTCCCGGGCTGGCAGGTCTGGAATCTGGACTATTGGAAAGGGGAAACTCTCCACCTGGAGCTGACGACGATTCCCGATGCGCCGGTGGAAAGCAACGACGCGCCCGCTGCGTGGTTTGGCCTCACGGACGTGATCTATCCGGTGGATGCTGCGTCCGAGCCGCCTCCACCTGGCACTTCGCTGCTCGCATTCCAGGCAGCAGAGAAGGCTCCCGCATCCGTCGATGAACTGGTGGAAACCTATCGCCGGGCAATGCGGCAGCAGGTCGAACTATGGCGCGCGGGGAACAAACAGGTGTCCGCGGAGACTGCCGAATTTCTCGACTTCATGCTGAGGGCCGGTATTTTCCCTAACAACCATTCCCTTTTAGGGCAGACCGAACGGCTCGCCGAATTCCGTATCCGGGAAAGCTCCATCAAAATTCCCGTGCGGGTGCCGGGCGTAATGGAGGGAGACGCATTCGACCAGCCGCTCTACGTGCGGGGCGATCATAAAAAACCCGGCGCGGCGGTGCCCCGGCATTTCCTGGAAGCCATCGACGGGACGCCCTATGCGCCGAAGGACAGCGGACGTCTGCAACTGGCGGGAAGTCTGGTCGATCCTGCGAATCCCCTGCCCTCGCGTGTCATCGTGAACCGGCTGTGGCATCACGTCTTTGGACGCGGCATCGTGGCTTCGACGGATAACTTCGGAAAACTGGGCGATCCGCCCACCCATCCGAAACTGCTCGACTGGCTGGCATCGCGTTTCCGAAAGGACGGCGGAGATATCAAAGGAATGCT
This sequence comes from Verrucomicrobiales bacterium, assembly GCA_036262875.1. Classification (GTDB taxonomy): domain Bacteria; phylum Verrucomicrobiota; class Verrucomicrobiia; order Verrucomicrobiales; family V1-33; genus V1-33. The sequence goes on along the minus strand of DATAIE010000084.1, from coordinate 1,926 downwards.
CAAGCTGCTGCTGACCTCGGATGCTTTCCAGGCCTCAGCGCAGGCCACACCGGCGGCGATGGAGAAGGATCCGGAAAACAAACTGCTCTCCCATTTCACGCTGCGGCGACTGGAGGCGGAGGCGATCCGGGATGCGATTCTGAATGCCTCCGGAAAACTGGACCTCACCCTTTTTGGCCCGCCGGTCGGCGGAAACACGCCGCGGCGCAGTGTGTATGTGAATGTCATCCGCAACGCGCTCGATCCTTTTCTCACCGCCTTCGATGCACCGGTGCCTTCCAGCACGCGCGGACGCCGGGATTCCACGAATGTACCGGCCCAGGCGCTGGCGCTGATGAATTCACCCATGATTCAAGGGTGGGCCAACGACTGGGCGGACCGCGTCTGCCGTGAAACCAGCGACGGGCGGGAACGGGTCCGCGCCTTCTACCGCACCGCCTTCAGCCGTGAACCTGGCGCAGAGGAAATCGACCAGTGCCTTGCCTACGTGGGCGAGACCGTTTCGCAGGCGGAAGCCACGCTGACTCAAGCGAACAAATGGAAAGAGCGGCTGATCGGAGCCGAAACGGCAAAAGAGGTGCTGCTAACACCTGTGCGGCGGCGGCTGTCCGAAGGACGAAATGCCCACCGTCCGTCTCCTGCCAACGCACCGTCTCCGGTCGCCGAATGGGATTTTGAAAACGATGCCCGCGATCTGAAAGGCCATCTCGATCTGCAACTCCACGGTAACGCCAGACTGGAGGGCGGTGCCCTCGTGATCGACGGCGCTCCGGGCAGTTATGCTTCCACCCCTCCTCTGTCGAGCAGCCTCCGCACCAAGACCCTGGAGGCATGGGTACAACTGGCCACGCTGGAACAGGCCGGCGGCGGCGTGCTTTCCGTTCAAAGCCCTGGTGGCGAGGTCTTCGATGCCATCGTTTTCGCTGAACAGAACATTGGTCAGTGGCTCCCGGGCAGCAACAATTTCCAGCGCACCCAAAGCACGGCGGGCAGCCAGGATCGTGAGGCCGCGAGCCGTCCGGTGCATGTGGCCATCACTTATGACGAGGATGGCACTATCACTCTCTGGCGTGATGGCAGTCGCTACGGCCGTCCCTATAAGAGCAACGGCCCGGTCACTTACGAGGCCGGCCGTTCCAATCTCCTGCTCGGCCTCCGTCATGGTGAGCCCGGCGGCAATCGCATGCTCAACGGACGCATCCTCCGCGCCCGCTTCTACGACCGGCCTCTCACCGCGAAAGAGATCGCCGTCTCGTCTCAGTTGGAGAGCGCTGCCGTCTCCCTGGAGGATATTCTCGCCGCCCTGTCTCCCACCGAACGCAAACGTTACCAGTCCCTTGCGGGAGTCGCAGAGGAAGCAGAGGAGCACCTCGCCGAATTCCCCGCCAGCCCTGCAACACCTGAGGCCTCTTGGCGCAGTCTGGCGCTGGCTCTCGTCAACATGAAGGAATTTATCTACCTGCGGTAATTCCGTGTTTGATCCGCTACGTCTTGCTAACAAAATTAACGGGGCTTGAGCACGACCGCGACGGCTGCGAAAAGAGGGATGAACACGAGGAAAATACCGACCCCCAGCATCATAAAAAACGGGATCACGAGCATCACCGCCAGCATGATCAGCATCAGAGCAGTGGAGCGGCGCGGAATGGAAAGCATGGGTGATATGCGGATGAATACGATCCAGCCGCGGAAAGGAGAATCGCCCCCCGGTTCAGCAATCACAACCGTTTCCTTCGCACCTCTATATCGACTCAAGGTCCGGAAACGCTGTTGTCTTTATGCCGCCGTAAGAAAACGGAAAGATCGGCGGTCCCTCTGTCCGTAAAATGTCTGCTATGTTCACCCGCCGCCAAATGCTCTCCCGCTTGTCCTGTGGATTCGGACTCGCTGCTTTTCACGGCCTCACAAATCCCGCAGGCGCAAAGC